>JBATIA010000353.1:0-3638 GCA_049667415.1 Ignavibacteriaceae bacterium | reverse complement strand
GTGGACGGGCTTCATTTACTACCAATTTTTTACCCTTGAGCTCAAAAGAGTTAAGAGATTCAATTGCTTTCATGGCTTCAGCTTGTGCGGGCATTTCAACAAAGCCAAATCCTCTTGATTCCTGGGTGAACATGTCTCGAATCACTTTAGCGCTGCTTACCTTTCCATGTTGAGAGAAAAGTTCATTAAGATCTTCTTCTTTGACCTCGGCGGAAAGATTGCCCACGTAAATGTTCATTTTAAACTCCTTAAAAAATAAATAAATAATCAGGCTTTAATTAATTAAAAGCCGTGTGCATGTCTTAGTAAAAAACAGATAAAGCTAATGGTTAGAGGAGAGCTGTATCTTTCTTTTATGCGGACGCTCAAAATTAGAATTAATAAAGGTTTTTTACAAGTCTAAGTTACCTGCAAAATAAGTGGAGAATAATTATACCTATGACTTGACAAATGTATCATTAGTATACTTTACTATTAATCTAATTCCAGGACGATTTGCTAAATAATGCCAAATCCACTCGGACATTACACGGAGCTTGTTCCGGAAGCTGATTAAAAATAAAACGTGAATTAATGACCAAGCTAACCATGCTATCAATCCACTTAGTTTAAATCCTTTTATCACGGCAACAGCTTTCGCTTTTCCAATTGTCGCCATTGTTCCTCTATCCTTGTATATAAATTTTTTATGCGGCTTCCCGATCAATCCTTCAGCAATAATTTTAGAAACAAACTTACCTTGTTGAATCGCCACGGGTGCAATGGCTGGAAGATGTTCTCCTTTTTCATTTTTGAAAGCAGCGGCATCACCTATTACAAATATATTTGAATAATCTTCGATGCTCAGGTCATCACTAACTACTGCCCTGCCTGCTCTGTCGGTTTGAATCCCAGCAGTTTTAATTAATGATGATGCCTGGTTTCCTGCAGCCCATAAAATATTTTTAGTTTCAATAAATCTGTCACCAACTTTAACTCCGTTTTCATTTATCCCGGTTACTTTTTCATTCAATATCACTTCCACTTCAAGCTTCTGTAAATCCTCAAGAGCTCTTTTTGAAAGACTTTTGGGATATGATGAAAGTATATTTGGTAAGGCTTCAATCATATAAACTTTTGTCATCGAAGCATCAATATTCCTGAAATCAGGTATAAGGTTTTGATTAACAATTTCGGAAATTGCGCCTGCAAGCTCAACCCCCGTTGGTCCTCCACCGATAATTACAAAGTTCAAATATTTCTGCCGCTTAACCGGATCCTTTTCTTTTTCTGCTGCTTCCAGTGAAAGCAAAATAGTTTCTCTGATCTTTAAAGCATCATTTAAAGTTTTTAAACCCGGTGCGTATTTCTCCCATTCATCTTTTCCGAAGTAGGAATGCCTCGAGCCAGTGGCTATTATCAGATAATCAAATTCAATCTCTGAGCCGTTAAAGAAAACTTTTTTCTTTTCTTTATCAATTGATTTAACTTCACCGAGCAACACTTCAACATTCTTGTTTTTGCTGAACGCAGATCTGATAGGAATTGCAATATCTGCCGGAGAAAGTGCTGCTGTTGCAACCTGGTAAAGCAATGGTTGGAAGAGATGATGATTTGTCTTATCAATTACGGTGATATTAAAATCCTTCTTCGCCAGTTCTTTTGTTGCTGTCAGTCCTCCGAAACCGCCGCCTATTATTATTACTTTTTTCATTTTACTTTTTCTAAATATTTTATTTACAATTTATTGAATAACTAAATGTCCTTGTATGAGAGTCATCACATAAAAAAGCCGTCGGTAAGGACGGCTCAATATAAAAAATATAAACCAACTCTTTCACCTTGAATAAATATGCTTTAACAATTCTGCTCTTACTGCTTCGTTTAAAAATCTGCCGTTAAAACTTGAGGTTATCGTTGAACTATTCACATCATTAACTCCTCTTGATGCAACACACATGTGATTCGCATCAATCACTACCGCTACATCTTCGGTTCCGAGTGCTTCTTTCAATTCATTAGCAATTTGAATTGTTAACCGTTCCTGAACCTGTGGTCTCTTAGCATAATATTGAGCTATACGATTGAGCTTTGATAATCCAATCACGTGTCCGTTCGGAAAGTAAGCAATGTGCGCTTTTCCATAAATCGGAACAAAATGATGTTCGCAGTAAGAGTAAATCGTGATATCTTTTTCAACCAGCATTTCCTTGAACTTAAAATTATTTGTGAATGCCGTTGCTTTTGGTTTGTTGTCTGGATTCAATCCGCTGAAAACTTCTTTCACATACATCTTTGCTACTCTCCTTGGAGTATCTTTTAAACTTTCGTCATTAAGGTCAAGACCAAGAACGTGCATAATTTCTCTGAAGTTCTTTTCTATCAATTCAATTTTTAATTCATCATCAATTTTGAATGCATCTGCATGTAACGGTGTATCAATTGATGTAAAATGATGATTCTCACCTATTTCATCATCTTCAAGAGTTTGTAATTGCTTGTTATTTTCCATTTAAGTTTCCTGTTATAGATATATTCAAATCTTATAACAGAGACATTCTGTTATAAGTTCAAATGATAACTCTTTTTTGGAAATGATTGGATTTGAACTTAATACAACCCAATCCATTCAATTTCTATCTTGAATGGACCCTGCTGCTTATCGCTGATTAGGATGGAAATCTGTTTGATATTTGATTTATCCGGTGGTTCAAAATTGCTTACTTCTTTTCCGTAATACTTCAAATTAAAATCCATGAAAGGAAGCTTGACAATCTGCCAGTTATCTTTTTCGGTTTGGAATTTATGAGTGTAATTATAACCGGTAAAGTATTTCGTTTGTCTGAATGAGAGGTTGTAAGTTTTTCCATCGCCCTTAACTTTAATAAGAAAGCCTTCATAATCCGAGAAGTTAAAATCATCTGCACTGCGTTGAATAGATGCGAATCCTCCATTGTTTTCGAGGGAAACGCTTCCGGAAAACATCAGTGAATTGTTTTCGCTCCAGGATATTTTTGATGTTGAAACACCTCCCATTACAACATCATTCACAACTGACCATCTCTTTAAAGCATCATTATCTGTGAAATCTGCAATAGTTAGTTTGACTGATGTTTCGTCTGCTTGAGGCATAATCAATAAATAATTTAATAGAACTAAAATAACTTTAACTATCATAACAATCTCATCGAAGACATTCCGCCGTCAATGTGAAGTATTTGTCCGGTTACCCAACTTGATTCATCTGAAAGAAGATAATACGCTGCGTTTGCTATTTCATCAGGTTTGCCAACTGAACCTAACGGATGCCTTTTGGCCGAAGCTTCTTTCTTTTCTTCATTGCTTAAAAGCTTGCTTGCCATAGGAGTGTCTGTTAATGAAGGAGCAATTGCATTTACTCTGATCTTTGGTGCAAACTCAGCGGCCAGCGAACGGGTTAATCCTTCAACTGCACCTTTGGCCATCGCAATGGAAGCGTGATAAGGCATTCCTGTTTGCACGGCAACAGTGCTGAATAAAACAATTGAGGACTTTTCTGATTTTTTGAGATTTGGCAGAAAATGATTGATAACCTTTACCACTCCCAGTGCGTTTATTCTAAAATCATCAATGTAATCCTGTTCCTTGAAACTCTTGAATGGTTTTAAGTTTATTGATCC
>JBATIA010000352.1:0-4554 GCA_049667415.1 Ignavibacteriaceae bacterium | reverse complement strand
GAATACGATTGTTGCTGTTGGCGAGGGTGGTACCCTGATGAGAACTACTGATGGAGGTAATAATTGGAATATGTTTAATAGTGGGGTAACAGACAATTTACTTTCAGTTTCTTTTGTTGATAGTTTTGGAATTTGTGGTGCTCTTTCACAAACTATACTTTATTCTTCAAACAGCGGTGCGTCGTGGAATATTGCTCAATCCGGATTTTTCGGAGGAGGATTCTGGGGTGCTCAAATGCTCAGCCCTCAAATCGGATTTGTTGCTGGTGAGAATTCAATCTTTCAACCATTGCTGGGAATTACAACGGATTCAGGTGTAATCTGGAATTTCATTCCTTTCTATCTAAATAATAATGAAGGCAGAGCAACCGGGGTTGATTTCACTGATCTTAATACCGGTTATGTAAGTGCAAGTGTCTGGGATGGAACTGGTGCAATTGCAAAAACAACAGATTCTGGTTCAAATTGGATATCAACGATGTTTACGAATCCGTTGTGGTCAATTGATTTTCCGATAAGTAGTGCAAGTCAAGTTGGTTATGCAGTTGGAAGTGAAGGGACAATCTTAAAAACTTATGATGCGGGTGGTAATTGGCAGCAGCAGCAAAGCGGAACCATATTAAAGCTAAACAAGGTACACTTCCTCGATTTGGATTTTGGGTTTGCAGTTGGAGAAAATGGATTGATACTCAAAACAACAACTGGTGGTGAACCGGTTACAAAAGTTGATGAATCAACTTTAACTGTAAACGAATTTAAACTTGAGCAGAATTACCCAAATCCATTTAATCCTTCAACCAGTCTACAATATGCAATAAGCAATAGGCAATTTGTGAGCTTAAAAGTTTATGATGTTTTAGGAAATGAAATTGCAACTCTTGTTAATGAAGAAAAAGAAAGAGGAGTTTATTCTGTTACTTTTGATGCTTCAAATCTTGCGAGTGGATTGTACCTATATAGAATTCAGGCAGGTTCATTCACTAAAACTAAGAAGATGATACTAATAAAATAGTAAAATATTCCTTGTCGACAGGATTTAACAAAAATTGAAGATTCAATTTTGTTTTTAACAGTGAGTTGAGTAAAATCTTATATAGATTTTGCATACTCTCTAATATCTTATTGTGAAAAAAAATAAAATGAATAAATGGTTGTTTCTGTCGCTAAGTCAGGTTTTTTTGTATGTTAATATGCTGTGTCCACAGCATAGTGTAAATGAACTTGGACAAATAAAAGATCATCTGACGGCAGAAAATTTAACTACGCTTAACGGGCTTAGCAGTAATACAATAACCTGTGTAATAAAAGATGATAAAGGATTTCTATGGCTGGGAACATCTGATGGATTAAACCGCTACGATGGAGAAGAAATCCGGGTATTTAAGAATGTTATAAATGACAATAAAAGTCTGAGAGATAACAGGATAAAAAGCTTGTTCAAGGATAGTTCAGGAAAAATCTGGATTGGGACTTTAACCGGTGGGCTTCATAGATATAATTCATCTTTTGAAAATTTTGATAGTTGGATTGAAGATAGGCAGGATTCAGGTTCAATAAGTGCGAATGGTGTATGGACTATCTGTGAAGATAATGAAGGATTAATCTGGTTTGGGACGAGTGGTGGAGGGCTAAAAGTATTAAATCCGGTTACAGGTGAGGTTAACGCTTTTAAAAACAATTCCAATGACAATACAAGTTTAAGTAACAATTATGTTAAAGCAATTTACTATAATAGTGAAGGAAATCTCTGGATAGGAACAGATAATGGATTAGAATTATTTGACGCGGTAAATAAAAAATTTATCCGCAAAAAGTTTAATTTTTCCGGCAGTATTATTCAAAACAATACGGTAATTGTTATTTGTGAAGATAAAGATAACAAAGATATTTTGTGGCTTGGTACCGGTTTAGGCCTGGTTAGATTTGACACGAAAACAGATGATGCAAAACTTTTTCATTCACAGGCTTCAAGTGTAACATCGGTATTTGAAGGTACCAAGATCCTTTCAATTGCTGAAAGTCAGCCGGGTTATTTGTGGATCGGAACAAACTCAAATGGAATTCATAAATTTGATAAAAGATCTTTGAAGTACCTCTCGCCACAGAATAACCAAATATTTCCACAACTATCAAATAAAACAATTTTAAACCTTTATAAGGATAATTCCGAGATATTGTGGATTTCAACCTATGAAGGACTTTTCAAAGCATTACTCAACTCTTCAAAATTTAAATATCTAAATGATGAATTTGGTGAGCAGAAATTGACCAGCAATTATATCTGGCCGATGTGTGAAGATAAAGATGGCAGAATATGGATCGGTACAATCAAGGGTTTAAATTCCTATGATCAACACTCTGGAAAGATAACTCAATATCTTCAAGACGATAATAATAATTCAAGCCTGAGCAACAATACTGTAATATCAGTATTCGAAGATTCAAATGAAGATATTTGGATAGGTACTTTCAGCGGCGGATTAAATCGGTTCGCCAAATCATCCGGAAAGTTTGAACATTGGATGCCCATTCAGGATGATCATTCAGGCTTGCCTCATAGCATTGTTGGCTGCATTTATGAAGACCGGGAAGGAATACTTTGGATTGGAACAGCAAAAGGATTGGCAATATTTAACAAGCAATTGAATAAACCAATACGCTATGATGCGAAAGGTTTTAACAGCAAAATGGATGATCAATACATCTCTGATATATTTGAAGATTCAAAGGGTAACTTTTGGATCGCAACACTTTACGGTGGTTTATTACTCCTTGACAGAAAAAATGGTGAATTTAAACAGTGGCTCCAAGTACCAGGTGATAAAAACAGTATAAGTTCAAATGCTGTTACTGATATTATTGAACTAATGGATAAATCCGACACTTCAAAAATTTATATTTGGCTCGGCACTGAGGGTGGTGGAGTAAACAAATTTGATGTGCAAACGAACACATTCAAAGCATTTACAACAAATGATGGCTTACCGGATAACATAATAAGTTTTTTGTTAAGTGATAATGACGGATTTATCTGGATAAGTACTGAAAAGGGCTTGGTGCTAATGGATCCAGAAGCAGAATCTATTTGGGTTTTTGATGAAAGGGACGGACTGGCAAGTTCCAAGTTTACTACCTGGGCAGGATTAAAATTGCAATCGGGTGAACTTTATTTCGGAACTCACGAAGGAGTAATTTATTTCAACCCACGTGAAATTCGCAAAGAACAATCCGGCACTTTATCACCTGTTGTAATTACGTCGCTTGAAGTATTCAACAAAAAAATTCATATCGGAAATGACTCTCCACTTAAATTATCAATTAGTAAAACAGAATCTATCACTCTTTCGCACAAGGATTATATTCTCTCTCTTCAATTTGCCATGCTGGATTTTATAAAACCTGAACAAAACCGATATGCTTACAAACTTGAAGGTTTTCATGAAGAATGGATTGATATCGGATCAAGAAACCGTGCGGATTTTACCGGACTTAGTCCCGGTGAATATGTGTTCAGAGTCAAAGCTGCAAATAGTAAAGGTATCTGGAATGACGCAGGCGCGCAATTAAGAATATTTATCACACCTCCATTTTGGCAAACCTGGTGGTTTCAGACTATTGCCGTTATCATAATTATTGGTGCAATATGGTTACTCCACCGTTTTCGTGTAAAAACTCTTTTGCATGTAGAAAAAACACGTACACGCATTGCCAGAGATTTACATGATGAGGTAAGCGCAACGTTATCCGGGATAACGTGGTTCGCTCAAGCTGCAAATGAAAAAGACTCTGATAAAGATAAAGAAGAAAAACAAAATTTAAACCGATTGATAATTGAAAGTGCAACAGATGCTCAGGAAAAGATTAAAGATATTATCTGGGCGATACAACCGGAAAATGATAACTGGAACAGCCTATTTGCTCATTGCCAAAGATATGCGGCAGATCTCTTTGAAAGTAATAATATCAAACCGGATTTCCGGATTGATATTCCCGCAGATCCAAAAATTGTCAATATTGAAATAAGGCAGAATTTCTGGCTCATATTTAAAGAGATAATTACGAACGTTGTAAAACATTCGCAATGTAGAAAAGCATATATTAATTTATCGGTATCTAACTCAACAACAAATTTAAAGATTAGAGACGACGGTATTGGTTTTGATAATTCTTTGGAAAATATGGGAAATGGTCTTAAAAATATTAATGCAAGAGCAAAATCTCTTAATGCAACCTTGAAATTAAAAAGTGCTGCCGGATCAGGGACTGAGTGGGAGATTCATTTCCCTATGAAGTAACTATTATTTTAGCCGGAATAGGTAGTGAAGATCAAAATATAATTTTCTAGATTCATCTTAACTTTAATGAATAACTATGCAGGATCCCTCAAAAAAAATAATAAAGATTATTATAGTAGAAGATAATTCCTACCTCCGAACAGCCTGGAAAACTGAGCTTGAAAAAATTCCTGACTTTTTAATTCTCGGCGACTATAATTCCTGTGAGGCAGCATTTGAATCTTCAGACCTGGAAAAATCAGACATTATATTAATGGAT
>JBATIA010000351.1:0-3162 GCA_049667415.1 Ignavibacteriaceae bacterium | reverse complement strand
GTTCTCTTAGACAATGTTAAAGGTGAAGGTCGCTTTAATATTTTTCTGTACGCTGTTGTTGTTTATTAATTCTGCTGCACAGGATGAATACAGCAAAGTACGCAAAAATATGGTTGACCAGCAGATTAAAAACCGGGGCATCAATAATCAACCGACTTTAGATGCAATGCAACATGTTCCCCGTCACAAATTCGTTCCACCGGATTTAATTGAAAGAGCATACGACGACAGACCCCTCCCGATTGGTTATGGACAGACAATCTCTCAACCATACATCGTTGCCTACATGACAGCAGCCATTGATCCTAAACCAGGGCAGAAAGTTTTGGAAATTGGTACAGGTTCTGGTTACCAGGCTGCAGTGCTTTCTGAAATTGTTAACGAGGTTTACTCTATCGAAATCATCACTGAGCTTTATAACTCTTCGAGCAAAAGATTAAAGGAGCTTGAATATAATAATGTATCCTGCAAGAATGCAGATGGTTATTACGGCTGGAAGGAGTTTGCACCATTCGATGCAATTGTTGTAACCGCTGCCGCAGAGTACATTCCTCCTCCACTCATAGAGCAGTTAAAGGATGGAGGGAAAATGATTATACCGGTCGGCTCACCATTCCTGAATCAAACACTAATTCTCGTGGAAAAATCCGCCGAAGATATTACAACGACTTCTCTATTGCCGGTAAGATTTGTTCCCTTTACGAGGGGTGATTGAAAATCCGAAATACTTCGCTCACAAAAGTTGCTCTGTCCGTTTCCCTTCTTTCTGTTTCAATAATTGCATTCCAGCTATCGCTGATACAAATTCTCTCAATAGTTCAGTGGTACCATTTTGCTTACATGGTTATTTCTATTGCGTTACTGGGATTTGGTGCTGCGGGTACTACTCTCTCATTAGCAAGGGGTTTCCTTATTGAAAAAGCCGAATTGATATTACCGGGATTGATGATTCTATCCGGGTTAACAATGGCTGTTTCAGTAAGTGCTTCACAGGCTGAAGCTATCCGGTTCGATTCATATTTGCTCTTTGCTGATTACACTCACGTCTGGAAACTTATAATAACCTACTTACTTTTTTTCATTCCCTTCTTTTTAGGTGCACTGGCAATTGGAATAGTATTTATTAAACACATTGATAAGATCGGTACGCTTTACTTTGCAAATATGGCAGGATCCGGGCTGGGCGGAGTGCTTGCAATTTACCTGATGTGGATATTCCTGCCTGAAAAACTTCCTGCTGTAATTGCAGGATTAGCATTTCTTTCCGGGATAATAATTGTAACAAAAGAACAAAGAAACGGGTTTACAATTATCGTAAGCCTTACCGTTGCTGTACTTTCATTTTTTTATATCTCACCCTCTAAGTTAATTCTTTCAGAATATAAAAGTTTGTCGAGAACACTAACACTGCCCGATTCAAAAATTATTTCGAAGGAAAGCAGTCCTTTCGGACTAATTGATATTGTCTCTACACCATACCTGAGATATGCACCGGGATTAAGCATAAAATATCCCGGCGTAGTCTCTTTTGAGAATGCAGTTTTTAAAAATGGAGAATGGGTTGGTCCCCTAATTTCAACAAAAGATGATTCACTTAATTACCTGTTCCATACCACAGAACATATTTCTTTTGTAACGGGCAAAAGAAGAAATGTTTTAATTCTTGGTGCAGGAACCGGAAGACTTGTGAAGACTGCCTTACTGAATAATGCTGAATCAATAACTTCAGTTGAACCGAATAAGGCATTGATTAATCTTCTGGAAGATGAATTTGCAGATAAAGTTGATTCGTTATTTCAAAATAAATCTATGAGGATTAGAAATATTTCGCCAAGAACATTTCTTCTTTCAACTCATCAAAAATTTGATTTGATATCTCTCCCGGTAATAGATGCTTTTGGAGGCAGTGCAGGAATGACTGCATTGCAGGAACAATATCTCCTTACAACAGAATCATTCTATGAAATGTTGAGTGCGCTTAATTACGATGGTGCTGTAAGCGTTACCACCTATATTGATTATCCTTACCGAAATCCTTTAAAAATCCTTGCAACAATTGTAGAAGCACTGGATGGAAGAAAAATTGATAATCCCGCCCGGCACGTTAGTGCAATAAAAAACTGGAACACGATTACATTTTTAATAAAGAAGGATTCATTCAATTCTGAAGAAAGAAATTTAATCGGGGACTTTTGCAGCAGGATGAATTTCGACCCGTTAATTCTTGCCGGTATTTCTGCAACGGAAAGAGAAAAATACAACAAGCTTCAGGACACGACCATCTATTCGATGGTTGATAAAATTCTTCATTCAAGAGAAGAAAGACAAAAGCTTTACAATGAATATCCTTTCAACATAAAGCCGGCGACAGATAATCAGCCTTACTTTTCACAATTCCTTCAATGGAATACAATTCCGCTGCTTGCCGATCTTTTTGGCAATCAGTCGGTTCCATTTTTTGAGGTTGGTTATTTAATTCTCTATTTGACTTTTATCCAGATAACTGTCCTGGCAATTGTATTAATAATAATTCCACTGTTCCGGATTGGATTTAAGGGTAGTAATACGCCTACGCCAAGCAGCTTCGGCAGGACAAGTAAAATTCGCACACTTGCATATTTCAGCGGACTGGGTTTGGGTTATATGTTTATTGAAATAATTCTGATCCAGAGATTCACACTTTATTTTGGGAATGTAATTTATGCTGCGGCACTTGTGGTTTGCCTTATGCTTGTTTCATCAGGATTCGGGAGTCTTGTCTCGCAAAAAATTTCTCCAAAACCATACAGGATAATCCTGATCGTTTCCTTCATCATCGTTTCATTATTGATCTACTCATTGTTCCTCTCAGGATGGCTTAAAACAACAATTGGATTCAGCCTGACCGTAAAAATTATTTTATCTTTTCTGCTGATTGCACCTCCTGCATTTTTTATGGGGATGCCTTTTCCAATGGGATTAAAATTACTTTCATCAAGAGACAGTGTCCAGGTTCCGTGGGCGTGGGGAATAAACGGAGTCTTTTCTGTTGTGAGTGCAGTTCTGGCTGTAATTATTGCTGTTGAATTGGGATTTATCTGGGTGATGGTTTTTGCGATTGGGGCGTATAGTATGGTTTTAATCAGCAAAATGAAAACAAATTAATATGCTACCACTCTATCT
>JBATIA010000350.1:0-15895 GCA_049667415.1 Ignavibacteriaceae bacterium | reverse complement strand
TTACAATACCTTTGGGCGACTCATCGAGTCGCCCCTACAAGATCCTTCATTCGGGTCTTTCTAACCTATCTATTTATACTTATTTTAAGTGTTAATTTTTTCATAAATCAGGTAAAAAATGGTTGATATTTCAAATAAACGACTGAATAAACTGAAAAAAGGCTTTGACGGAAAAAGGATTGCGGTTATTGGTGATATGATGCTTGATGGCTATTTCTGGGGTGACGTTAAAAGAATCTCGCCCGAAGCCCCGGTTCCGGTGCTCGAAGTTGAAGATGAATTCTTCCGTTTCGGTGGTGCAGCGAACGTTGCATACAATATACTTGCTCTCGGAGGAATTCCCGTACCGGTTGGAGTAATTGGCAATGATAGTTACGGCAGCATTTTCTCTTCACTAATAAAAGAAAAAACTATTGAAGACGATGGAATTATTATTGACAAAGATAGACCAACCACAACAAAGACACGTGTGATTGCCAATAGTCAGCATGTGGTTAGAATAGATAAAGAGAGTAAAGCTTATATTAATAATGAGATTGAGTCGAAAATTTCGTCCTACCTGGAAAGTGTTCTTGATAAACTTGATGGAATAATACTTCAGGACTACAACAAAGGAATTTTAACGCCATCGCTCATTTCAAAAATCATCTCAATTGCAAATAAAAAAAATATTCTCATCACCGTCGATCCGAAGTTTGATAATTTCTTCGAATATAAAAATGTAACCGTCTTCAAACCAAACCTAAAAGAAACAGAAACTGTTCTTGGTACCAGGATTAAAAACGATAAAGATATTTCATCTGCCGGAAGAAACCTTCTTCATAAATTAAATTCGGAATATGTTTTACTTACTCTTGGAGAAAAAGGAATAGCCGTTTTCGAAAAAGGTGATAAGGAAAGACGGATGCCGACTAAAGCAAGAAAAGTTGCTGATGTTTCTGGTGCCGGCGACACAGTAATTTCAACTTTAACAATTGGACTTGCAGCAGGGGCTGACATTTATGAAGCTTGTTTTCTTGCAAATTATGCCGCCGGCGTAGTTTGCGGCGAAGTCGGCATTGTTCCGATTGAAAAAGAGAAGCTGTTCGAAACAGTTCTGAAAGATAATTTATGAGTTCAGCGATTTCACTTTCTGAACTTAAAACTATTCGCTCAAAGCTTAAAACTTCCGAAAAAAAAGTTGTCTTCACTAACGGTGTATTCGACCTGATTCACGCCGGGCACGTTGATTATCTCTCTAAAGCAAAAGCATTAGGTGAGATCCTGATAGTTGGATTAAACACAGACGACTCGGTGGGTAGAATAAAAGGAAACAAGCGTCCGATTCTTAAACAGGAAGAGAGAGCTTTTATCCTTTCCAATTTAAAGCCGGTGGATTATGTTATTTTTTTTAAGGAAGACACACCGGAAAAATTAATTTCTGAGCTTATACCTGATATTTTGGTTAAAGGGGCTGATTGGGCTGTTGAAAATATTGTGGGCAGGGAGATAGTAGAAAAGAATGGTGGAGAAGTGAAAGCGATAAAATTTATAAATGATCAATCCACTTCAAAAATTATTGATCTTATTATTAAGCGATACTCAAAGTAACTCTTTAGCAAGGAAATGTTTTTCCGAAGAAAACCAAAAATTAAACGACCTCTGACCCGGCGAATTATTAATTACTTTATTGGAACGGGTGTTGCACTAATAGTTATTTTGCTGGTTGCGTTTGGCTATTCTCAAACTTCCTCATTCCGTAACTGGTTGAGAGATTTTTTAGTTGAGCAGGTCAACTCATCCACAAACGGGAAGCTGACTATTAAAGAACTAGATGGAACAGTATTAACGTCGTTAATATTGTCTCAAACGGTTTACACTCTTGGAGAAGACACCATATTTTCAGCGGAAAAGATCGAGTTAAAAGTTAGCCCCTTAAGAATTTTTCTGAAGACATTTTATTTCAGGAAACTGGAAATTGAGAATGCAAGCGTTTCATTGCTCAAGGATGAAAATGGTGAGCTAAATATTTCGAAGATCACTTCACCATCAGGGGAGAAAGAGGTTGAAGACACTGTAGCAACATCAGAACCATTCAGCTGGAAAATAGATATTGCTGATCTTAAGCTAAAGAATTTTAATTTCAGGCATCAAACTGTCGCTAATAAAAACAGCACTGCTAACTATCCCCAACCCGAAATGGATGACCTGAGATTGGAAAACTTAAATTTATCTCTTTCTGGTGTTGCTAATATTGCTGTTAACGAGTACGAACTCTACATTTCAGAATTAAGTGTTAAACCAAATCTTATAGGATTTAATCTTATAGATCTCTCCGGTAATTTAGTTTTGCTAAATGATAAAGCAGGAGTGAAAGACTTAAGGATTGTTACCGATAGATCAGACATTTCAATTAACGCAGCAATCTCTGATTTCTCACCATTTGGTGACAAAGAATTTAACTTACAGAATTCTCCTCTCAAGCTCGATCTGGATGCCGCAAATTTTAATTTTGATGATCTCACGAATTTTATAAGCGGTACTGACCTTATTAAAGGTGATGTAGAAACCCACGTTAATGCGGCAGGCACATTGACTGACCTTGAACTTAAAGCCCTAAAAATTCAGTTTAATGAAACCAGGCTTGAAGCATCGGGATTTCTTCAGAATATACTTGGTGGAGCGGATATGTTAATAAATACTAAGTTTAGAAATTCTTACGTTAATCAGGATGATGTGAACAATCTGCTGCATACTATAGATATTCCTGTTTACAAAGATCTGGGGATTTTGCAATTTGATACCCTATATTTTGAAGGCAAGCCGTTAAACTTTGATGCCGGTTTATCATTGCAAACTAAAAGAGGAAAGATTCTTGCTGAAGTTAAAATGGATTTATCCGGAGAGGAAATCATATACGATTATAGAATTAGAACTAATAATCTTGATTTGGAGTCCATAGCTGGAATTAAAACCAAACTTAACCTCTATGGCAGTCTTAAAGGAAAAGGTTTCTCCCCTGAAAATCTGGAAACATCAATTCAATTAAATGCTCTCCAGTCAACTATTGAAAAAACATCATTTAATGATATTACTATTAATGCAAATGGTGCTGATGGAATTATAAAAACTGAAGTTTCGTTCTCATCACAGACGACTAACGGCGATGTTAGCACAAGTTTTAACTTCACCGATACGGTAAATACCAAATATAACTTCGGTATTGTGCTTAGTGGGTTTAATATTAAAGATTTTGTTCAGGAAAGCGAACTTAGCTCAGATTTGAATATAAAATTAACAGGTGATGGAGAAAACTTTGATCAGGATAGATTAAATCTTTTTGCTGTTCTCCGAATTGACAGTTCAAGACTTAATGAAATTACAATAGACAGCACAACCCTAATTGCTGATATCAGGAGTAGTGAAGAAAATCGTGTTATTAACATCATTTCAGATCTTGCAGACCTTACTGTTACAGGAAAGTTCACCTTGATGGAAGTAATAGATGTTTTTTCGGAAAAAGTAAGAGTACTTTCATCAACGATCAAAAAGAGGATTGACCGTATACAACCACCAAAATTTACCAGTTCTCAACCAGATGAATTTTACAGTAATACAAAAGAGGACAACCCACTTGCTATAACGAGCAGAAGTTTAAATGTAAATTATCTAATTGAACTTAAGTCATTCGAATTGTTATCCCTGTTTTTGGGTAATTCTGAGATTGAAGTTGATGGAGAATTATCGGGCAAAATTATTACATCGAACGATTCCATCTCAGTAATACTTAATACTAAAATTGAACAGATGAAATACTGGGACGGTACTGATCTTTTTTATTTGTCTGATTTTAATTTGTCGTTAACAATGAACGACCTGATATCAGTCAGTTCATTTGATGATTTTCTAGCCGACTTAAATGTTAAGGCTAAGAGAATTATTATTGGAAGTGAAATAACCGATCTGAACTTAGATCTGAATTTTTTGCAAAACCATGCACAGCTTGATTTAAAAGCATTATATGAAGAATTTGCCTTATTAGATCTAACAGGTTCATTTGTTGTAAATGATGATTATGTGGATGTTCTTTTTAATGATTTATTGATAAAATACCGTGAGTTCGATCTACGAAATTCTGGAGATGTAACATTTAGTTATTCAAATGACCAGTTTATCTTTAACACGTTTACATTAGTTCACAATGGGGGAAAGCTTGATCTCAGTGGTAAATTCTCCTTAACAGGTGACGAAGATTTGATTTTGAAGCTGTCCGGTTTCAGAACAAAAGATTTATACGCTAATTTGTTAGACCTTCCAACCGATAGAGCATTTGGTGGTGAGTTGAATCTGGATTTTATTATGTCCGGCACTGCTGATAGCCCTGTAATTAAGCTTAGCTATAATATTGATAGCGTCAGAGTTCAAAGTTTATATCTTGGTTCAATAGCGAGTACAATTGAATATTCAAACAAATTATTGGATATTGATCTTCGTTTCCTTGAAACAAAGAATTTTCAATCCAGGCGATGGTTAGGATTCTCAGGTAATATTCCTATTGATCTTTCGTTTTATTCACAAGAGAGATTTATAAAAGGAGAAACAATTGATCTTACTTTTTTTGCAGATAAATTTGATCTCCGATTTTTGACAGGCTTAGTTCCGGGTGTAACAAACCTTAAAGGATTCTTAAATGGAGATGTGAAATTCAGCGGGTCGTATGAAGATCTTCAAAGCAAAGGAGAATTTTCAATTGGAAACACATCTTTCATATTGAAGGTAAATAACCTTACCTATCTACTTGATGCCAACTTTATATTTGATAACGATAAGATAATTCTTTCCAACTTGCGTCTGAGAAATGAACCTAATATAAAAGATGGCGGGGTAATCACAGCTGGGGGAGAAATAATCCATCAAAATTTTAAAATAGATAAAATCGATATAAGTGCTGCTGGGGATTTAAAATTACTTGACGATCGCTCAAAAGCAGTTAACCCTTCTTTTTATGGTGATGTAGCTATAAAGACTCGTAAGGATATTACGTTTTTATCAACTGATGAGCGAAGCTACCTCAGCGCTGATTTAATACTTAAAAATGGTGCAAGCATAACTTATTCACCCGCTCAATCAGCATTCTCCAATGAAAATGATAAGTTCATTTATATTTTTGAGTCAGCTGAAGATGGGGATATGCGCAAAAAACAAATTGATAGTCTTATCCAGATTTCTCAGAAAAAGAAGGAAGACCTAGCTAAAAAAATTCCATTTGATCTCGATCTTAAAATTGAGGTTGAGAATGAAGCTAAAATGGTGTTCGTCCTCTCCAGAGAATTTAAGCAAAATCTAACTGCTTACCTTGGAGGGAACTTTGAGTATTCAGTTATTAATAATGTTCCGGTAGCACGAGGAGAGCTAACTTTATTGGATGGATCAAAATTAGATTTTATCAAGACCTTTCAAGCTGAGGGTAATATAAAATTTCTTGATGAACTGGATAACCCATATGTAAATGTGACAGCTAATTATGAAAGTTATTATAGCCCGGATACATTGAGAACCGGAGCTAATGAATATGATGTTCAAGTCAGAATAAAGCTTGAGGGTCCGGCAAAAACTCTTACAACTAATTTTCTTCAGGACGAAAGTAATATAGAAGTGTATAAGAAAAGAAGGAACTATAATCAGTATGAACTTGATCCCAGTAAAACATCTTCAGATGCAATGTTCTTTATTATAGTTAATAAATTTCCAGAGGATGCCACACTTCAGGAATCAAATCTGGCAGTATCTACAGCTGCATCTCTTGCAGGCTCCATAGTAGGTAATGTTCTTAATGAAAAACTTGGAGATGTTGTTCGTAGTGTGAATGTTCAACAAGTTGGTACAGATACCAAAATTAGCTTAATTGGAAAAGTGGAGGAATTTAGATACGAAATCGGAGGTACATCACAAGTATTCCAGGATCTCAGTCGTGCAAATGTAAAAATAGAACGCTCTGTAATTTTTCCCAATCTTATAGTACGGTTTGACAGGCGAGAACCTTCCTATCAATCGGCGACTTTCAGCGAAATGATAATTGAGCTTGGATTAAAATATAGTTTCATATTCTGATGAAAAACCAGATTAAATCTTTCTTTAAAAGAAATCCTAAAAGTTCCTTTAAATCCAAAGAGATTGCGAAGAGACTAAAAGTAAAGGATGATAATAGCTACCAGCTTCTTAAAGTCACATTACATCAGCTTGAATCAGAACAATTTCTTTCACGGAATGGTAAAAGATATAAATTATATACTCTCCCTGACACAAACAGGTTGATAGGTCAATTCAATCTTAACGAGGGTGGGTATGGTTTTGTTATTCCTAAGAATTCTAAGACAGGTGATATTTTTATAGCTGCACGTAACATCAATAATGCATTTCATGGTGACAAAGTTGAAGTAGTTCTTTTTGCAAAGCAAAAAGGTAAAAATCTTGAAGGACAAATAACCAAAATAATCGAGCGAAAAAGAAAAGAAATTATCGGACAGCTTAAAAAGTCTAAGTCTTTCTATTTTGTTACTCCTGATGATCCCAAAATTCACAGAGATATTTACGTAGAAAGCAACAATCTGCAAGACTCTAAAGCCGGGGATAAAGTTGCCATAGGAAATATTTCCTGGGAAGACCGAATGATGAATCCAGTCGGAGAAATAGTAGAGGTAATTGGCAAGGAAGGTACTTTGCACGCAGAGATAACTTCCATTGCACGTGAGTTTGGAATTCCAATATCATTTGACAAAAAAACTATTCATGAAGCTGAAGGCTTAAGCCCAGAAATCGGTGAGGAAGAAATCACAAAAAGACTGGACTTCCGTAGTAAGAATGTTTTGACAATTGATCCAATTGATGCAAAAGATTTTGACGATGCACTTTCTATTGAGAAGCTTGGCAATGGAAACTATAAAGTTGGAGTTCATATTGCAGATGTGAGTTATTATGTTCATACGGGATCTTCAATCGACAAGGAAGCTTCTACAAGAGGGAATAGTGTTTACTTTGTTGGTAAGGCCATTTCAATGTTACCTGAAAAACTTTCCAATAATTTATGTTCACTTGTTCCAAATGAAGACAGGCTTACTTTCTCAGTTATTTTCGAGATGACACCTAAAGGAAGAGTGATAAATCATCAAATAGCAAAGACCATTATCAACAGTAAAAAAAGATTTACTTATGAAGAAGCACAAACAATAATTGAATCTGGCACTGGTGAATATTCAGATGAGATGCATTTATTAAATACGCTGGCTAAAACTCTGAGAAGCAAAAGAATGAAAGAGGGAAGCTTTGAATTTTTTACTCCGGAAGTTGAATTTCATTTGGATGATAATGGTAAGCCGGCAAGTGTTTTAAAGAAAGAAATAAAAGAAAGTAATATGCTAGTTGAAGAATTTATGCTATTGGCTAATAAAACAATAGCCGAAAGAATTTTTTCACGCGGCAATATTCCTTTTGTGTACCGAGTTCACGATTATCCGGACGAAGAGAAAATTGAGGAGTTTTCCCGCTTTGTAAAATCGCTGGGATATAGTTTTAATCCGAAAATAGGAAAAGCAGCAAGCCAATTCAATCGCCTTATGAGACAGGTTAAAGGAACAGAGGAAGAGGGTGTAATTAATGAGCTTGCTGTACGATCGATGGCAAAGGCAGTTTACTCAACTAAAAATATTGGGCACTATGGTTTGGGTTTTAAAAGCTACACTCATTTTACTTCACCCATAAGAAGATATGCGGACTTGCTTGTCCATAGAGTATTAGATAAAACTTTAATTTCAAAAAAAGGAAAACATTATTCGCTTGATAATTTGACAAAAATTTGCGAACATATATCAGCAACAGAACGAACAGCTATGGAAGCAGAGCGTCGTTCTGTAAAATTGAAACAAATACAATTTTTACAGGATAAAATTGGATATGAGTTTCATGCAGTGATTTCAGGAGTTGCAAATTATGGCATTTTTGTTGAATTAACAGATATTTTGGCTCAGGGATTGATAAGGGCACGGGATTTAGAGGGAGATTTTTATGTTTTGGATGAGAAAAAATATTCTTTAATTGGAAAGCGAACAAAAAAACAATTTAGATTGGGGGATAAAATTACTGTTAAGCTAGTACGATTAGATTTAGATAATCTTGAGTTGGATTTTATAACAAGCGAAAACCACTTTCAACAATGGCAAAAATAATTCTTAAAATATTCGTCTTTAGTTTCCTGCTACAAGCCTGCCTTTTTGCTCAATTCGGCAAAAACAAAGTACAGTATAAATACTTCGATTGGTATTTTGTTCAAACCAAACACTTCGACGTTTACTTTGCAAATGATGGTGAGACACTGGCCGAGTTTACAACTCATGCAGCTGAGGATGCCTTGGGAAAAATTCAGGAAAGTTTTAAATATTCTATAAATAATAGAATAACAATAATTATCTATAACTCCCAAAATGATTTTCAGGAAACTAATGTAACCGACTCTTATTTAAGCGAAGGTATAGAAGGTTTTACTGAGTTGTTTAAGAATAGGGTCGTTGTTCAATTTCATGGTTCGTATAAACAGTTTCGTCACCTTATCCACCACGAACTTGTTCACGCCGTAATGAATGATATGTTTTATGGGGGTTCACTTCAGAACATTATAGCAAATAACATCACAGTTCAGATACCTATTTGGTTTAGCGAAGGAATGGCTGAATACCAGGCACTTGGATGGGATGAAGATACTGATATGTTCATACGTGATGCAGCAATAAATGAATACCTTCCCGATGTTCAAAACCTGGCGGGTTATTTTGCATATCGTGGTGGTCAGGCAGTCTTCTATTATGTTGCTAAAAAGTACGGCAAGGAAAAAATTGGTGAACTGATAAATGCTTTAAGAAGTCTTGGAAATGTTGATGCTGCTTTGAAACAAACCATCGGTTTAAATCTTAAAGAGTTTAATGAAAGATGGAAAAAAGATATCAAGAGGGTATTCTGGCCTGATATTGAAATAACCCAGGATCCGGATGAATTTGCCAAAAGATTAACCGATCCGGAAGGGGATGATGGATTCTATAATATCGGTCCTGCAATCTCACCTCAGGGAGATAAAATAGCTTTTATAACTAACCGAGATTTTTTCTTTAGCCTTTATATTATGGATGCT
This sequence comes from Ignavibacteriaceae bacterium, assembly GCA_049667415.1. Lineage (GTDB taxonomy): Bacteria > Bacteroidota > Ignavibacteria > Ignavibacteriales > Ignavibacteriaceae > IGN2. The sequence continues at coordinate 6,738 of JBATIA010000350.1, read as the reverse complement.
AACAATGGTGAAATTATTACTAAGCTTGCTGAAGGAAACACATCTGCGAATTTTGAAGAATTAAACATATTAACTCCTGGATTGACCTGGTCACCTGATGGTTCTAAGATAGCAGTTTCTGCTTTAAGTCATGGCTACGATGTCATCTATATCTTCGATGTGGAGGAGGAGGATTACATTGCCCTTCCAATTCAAATGGATGGGATTCAAAGTGTAAATTGGTCGTGGGATGGAAATCAGCTTGCATTTATTGGGCAATCCGCCAAGCAAACAGACATTTTCATTTACAACTTAGATACGAAGGAAATAAAAAATTTAACTGACGATATTTTTACTGATCGAGATCCTTGCTGGTCGCATAATGATAAGACTATTTTCTTTGCGTCAGACAGGAACAGCTACAAAACAATTGAAGACGCATCTGATGGATTTAAAATTTATAATCATGATTATTCTCAAACAGAAATTTATGCTGTTGATACTGAATCCAGACTTGTAACAAGAATTACCGATTTACCGAACAGTAATGAAACATCGCCGATCGTTAGCCCCGACGGCAGTCAAATATTATTTATTTCAGACCTGAACGGAATTAATAACATCTATAGGAAAAAAGTTGTCTTCTCTTCAGAGGATACATATATAAATGAAATTAAGGATATTAAATCTGAACCGGTTACGAATTCTCAGTCGGGATTATATCAACTATCAGTATCTAAAGACGGTAAAAAGTTGGCCTTCTCTTCTCTTTATAAATCATCTTTTAATATTTTCCTTTTAAACAGTCCCTTTGATTCTAACCTTGGTTTACAGGAATTACCAGCAACAAAATTCAGACAGGGTAAGTTAAATCTGGATGTAAGACCAAATGATGTTGTTAAAGAACAAAAGGGAATTAAAGGAGATGAAGAAGCGAAGGATGATTCATCAGATTTTGATCCATCAATGTTTTTTACAGGTAATTATGTAGACTCTACAAAGAAGTATGGCGATTCAGTCTCGGTTGATTTTGGGAATTATGTATTTGGAGCAGAAAATATTGTAACTGCAAACAAAGAAACTGAAGATTCGTTGTTTAATCCTATTGATAATCTTGATGAAAGAGGAAACTTTAAAATTAATAAGTATAAAATAACATTTGCACCTGACCTTGTTTATGCGAATGCTGGATACAGCACCTTATACGGACTGATAGGAACAACTATAATCTCGTTCAGTGATGTTCTGGGGAATCACCGTTTAATAGGAGTTACAGGACTTCAGATAGATTTGAAGAACAGTGATTACGGATTAGCCTATTACTACCTGGCAAAAAGAATTAATTGGGGAATTGAAGGATTCCACACAGCAAGATTTGTACGTTTGCTAAGAGTTGATCCTATGGGATTTTTTACTTCTAATCTGTTTCGCTACAGAAATTTTGGAATTTCAGGTTCAGCGAGCCTTCCTTTGAATAAGTTTTACAGATTCGATTTTGGAATCAGTGTCTTAAATGTTAGAGGTGAAAATCTGGATAACCTTGCTGAGCCTCAGGAAAATGTTACGTTTACTGTACCTCAATTAAGTTTTGTGCATGACAATGTTTTATGGGGATATACTGCACCGATTGAAGGAACAAGATATCGTTTTGATGTGTTTGGTAATGTGGGGATAGCCAGTCCGAACACAAGTTTTTATTCAGTAATAGGTGATATGAGAACTTATCTCAGATTTTTTTATGACCATTCTCTTGCTTTAAGGATTTCAGGTGGTTATTCAGGTGGTGAAAATCCACAGAGATTTTTTATTGGTGGAACAGAAAACTGGATTAATAGGACTTTTGCAACAACTGAAATACCCATTGAATCAGCGTCTGACTTTGCATTTCTCACCGCTGTTTTGCCATTACGAGGTTATAATTATTCTGAGCGCATCGGAACAAAATATTTACTGACTAATCTAGAATTAAGATTTCCACTAATCAGGTATTTGCTTACAGGTGGCTTACCATTTCTGTTTAATAATATTATTGGAGTTGCTTTTATTGATGCAGGTACTACCTGGAACGATAACAGTAAGATTAGTTTATTTACCAGGAATGCAGCAGGTAATATTGTTACTGATGATTTGCTTGTGGGTACTGGAGTTGGTGCACGGGTGTACTTCCTCTATTTTCTTCTTCGATTTGACGTTGCCTGGGCTTATAATATCGAAGGCTTTTCAAGTCCGATATTTTATTTTTCACTCGGGGCAGATTTTTAAATATACTGCTAAGAAGCTAAGCTAATTAATTAATCACGTTGCATCGTTAGCAAAAAAATCTATTCCTTTTTTTGATCGTCTTTTTTTACTTTCTTCTCAGGGCTTACCGAAGGGTTATCTGTTTTAGGACTATCTTTACTCTTTGTTGAATTGTTTTTATAATCTGTTTGATAGAAACCGCTTCCCTTAAATATTGGTCCCGCCCCGGTTCCAATAATTCGTTTCAATTTACCCCCGCACTGTGGACATTCCGTTAATGTTTCTGCAGTCATTGATTGGAAATATTCAAATGTATTTTCACAATTAGAGCATTTATAATCGTACGTCGGCATTAATTAACCTCTTTTTTAATAATTCGTGTGAAACTAACGAAATATTTTAATTTTTTTATATAAATTTGATTAGCATTAGCAAAAGTAGATTCAAACCAAAGTGAATAATATCAAAAAGATCCGTTTTTCCTACAGGTTTCATAAATTAATTTTAACTCCTTCTTTTTTATTTATAACCATTTTCTTTAACAGTTGTTTGAATTATTACCAGGAAGTGAAACTTTACCCTGATGGTTCCGGAATGATGCATATCGATTATTGGATGAAGTTCATAAACGAAGAGAGTGAAAAAGTTGTTGAAAACCTTGGAATATTTAATGCCGATTCAATTAAATCAGAATTCCAATCACAATATACCAAAATAGATAATGTAGTTGTTTACCGAGATTCAACAGATTCCACAACACATGCAATAATTGATTTTTCCTTTGATCACATAGACTCATTAAATAAGACTAAAGTGTTTGTTGAATCCAGATTTTCATTTCGGGAAAAGATCGGGGGACAGGTAGATTTTAGTCAATTCATTCCACCTATTGCTACCGGGTTTGGTATTGATGCAAGCTCTTTGCACGTAACTTATAAGTATAACATCTCCGGGGAGATTATTAGTCATAATGCACATCAGGTATCTGGAAAGTCTTTAACTTGGCATTATAAACTATCAGAAATTGCCGGTGGTAAAACAATCGCAGTAACCTTCCAGCCCTATAAGCTTAAAGAGACCCCATTGTGGATTTTCTTTTTATCAGGTGCGGTATTGTTACTGGTTCTATTCTTTTTATTGAAAAAAAGAAAAAATTAACCACGATTTCTACCAGAATATAGTAATTTGAGAGTACGGTAATTTGTTGACTTAACAAGGGGCTTTACATATATTTAACCTCTATTTTTTGAATAATTCCAATTTTTATGGCATCACACGATTATATGATATTTGCCGGTGGTTCCAACGTCCCGCTTGCTAAAAAAATTGCTTTACGGATTGGTAAACCTTTAGGAATTATTGAGCGAAAAAGATTTAATGACGGTGAAATCTGGGTGAAGTATGGCGAGAATATTCGAGGGTTGGATGTCTTTATAATTCAATCAACCAATCCGCCTTCAGATAACCTGATAGAGTTATTAATAATGATTGATGCTGCAAAACGTGCCTCTGCTAAAACTATAACTGCAGTTATTCCATATTTTGGATATGCCCGACAAGATAGAAAAGATCAACCCAGAGTTGCTATTACTGCAAAACTTATGGCAAATCTTTTAACAGTTGCCGGAACCGACAGAGTCATTACGATGGATTTGCATGCACCACAAATTCAGGGATACTTTGATATTCCATTCGACCATCTGTATGGTTCATCCGTTTTCAGAGAGAAAATTGAGATGCTTAAAAAGAATCTTGTGGTGGTTTCACCAGATGTTGGAGGAATCAAGATAGCAAGGGCTTATGCGAAAATGCTGGATTGTGCTCTCGTTGTTATTGATAAACGAAGACCAAAACAAAACCTTGCAGAAGTCATGAATATAATTGGCGAAGTTGATGGTAAAGATATTTTAATTGTCGATGATTTGATAGATACAGGTGGAACAATTATTGGAGCTATTGAAGCATTAAAGAAAAAAGGTGCGCAGGATATATATGCTGCAATTACACATTCAGTTCTTTCAGGTGATTCATTAGAAAGAATAAGGGACACCCAGTTAACAAAGCTATATGTTAGTGATACAATAAATATTAACGGAATTGATCAGGAACAGAAAATTCAAGTAATTTCCTCTGCAGAATTATTTGCAGAAGCGATTCGAAGAACGTTCCATAACGAATCTATTAGTTCATTATTTCATATTGATAAAGGGTAACAAGAACCGGAGATAAAATGGAAAAAACAACGCTAAAAGCATTAGAGCGAAAACAATTTAGTAAATCAGCAAACAGGAAAATTAGAAAAGAAGGTAGAGTCCTCGGTGTTTTCTATTCAAAGCATAATCCCCCATTACATATTGATGTAGTAGATACATCTATTAATCCTCTGGTATTTACTTCTAAGACTCATCTTATATCACTGGAGATAGAGGGACAGGAAGAACGCGAGTGTATTATCAAAGATATTCAGTTCGATCCCGTAACCGATAAAATAATTCATTTCGATCTTCTTGGATTAACGAAAGGTGAAAAAATAACACTTGACGTGCCAGTTCAGCTTGTTGGTACACCTGTTGGCGTGAAAGAAGGCGGAATAATACAGCATGTTATGCATAAGCTGGAAGTCGAATGTTTACCCCGAAATATTCCTGAGCATATTGTTGTTGATGTTTCGGAATTAAAATTAGGCGATTCAATTCATATTGGTGATTTACAGATTGAAGATGTAGAATTTACAGATCCTAAAGAATCTCTAATAGTTCAAGTAACCCATGCAAAGATTCAGGAAGAAGTTGCACCTGCTGCAGAAGAGGGCGTGGAAGAAGAACCAACCGAGCCAGAAGTAATAGCAAAGGGTAAGGCAGAAGAAAAAGAAGAAGAAGAGTAAATTCCTATTTACTTTGCGTGTCATTTTTGGAATAGGAAATCCCGGCATTAGGTATGAACATACCAGACATAATGCCGGATTTTTATTATTAGATTTTTTTGCGAATAGAAATTCACTAAGGTTTAAAGAAGCCCCGGGCGAATATTTAGAAGCCTCAGCAAAAATTGGGGATCAAGACTATTCCCTTATTAAGCCGATTACATTTGTTAATAGCTGCGGTATTGCAGCCAGACAGTTTTGTGATAAATACAAAATTGAACCTGAAAATTTTCTTGTTGTCTGTGATGATTCAAACCTTGAAAATTATGTTTTAAGAGTTCGCTTGTCTGGAGGTGATGGGGGACATAATGGATTGAGCTCCATTATTTATCACCTGATAACAGATGAATTCCCGAGGATTAGAATTGGTATTGGTAAAAATCCTGCAGAGGTGAATTTAGCTGATTATGTATTATCCGAATTTTCAAAAAGTGAACTCGATGGATACCAAATCACATTTAAGAATGCTTCATTACTTATTGAAAATTTTATAACTGGAGGAAATAGAAAAATGCTTGAAGCAAATAGTGTTTTAATGAAATCTGAAAATAAAAATAATTCAACACAGAATATTTAATAACTGCTGGAGAAAATTATGCCATCATTCTTTTACATTATCCCTCTCTTTGGAGTGATAGCACTTTTATTTACTTTTTTTAAGTCCTCCTGGATAAATCGTAAGGATCCGGGTACAGATAAAATGAAAAAAATTGCTAGCCACATCTCTGAAGGTGCTATGGCTTTTCTTAAATCAGAATATAAAGTGCTTTCAGTTTTTGTTGTATGCGTTGCCATTCTACTTGCAGTTTCTGCTAACCCTAAAGATTCCTCGCCATTGGTTGCAGTTTCGTTTATAATTGGTGCTTTATGTTCTGCCCTGGCTGGTTTTATAGGAATGAGAGTTGCAACAAAAGCAAACGTCAGAACCACAAATGCAGCTAGAACTAGTCTTGGAAAGGCATTGGAAATAGCTTTTGCGGGTGGTTCTGTTATGGGAATGGCGGTAGTTGGATTGGGTGTGTTGGGTCTAGGAACTCTCTTCATAATTTATGGCGATATGTTTGGAGTTAATAATGTAACGGACCTTAATAGGGTAATAACTGTAATTACCGGTTTTTCTTTTGGAGCTTCATCTATCGCTCTGTTTGCACGTGTTGGTGGTGGAATTTATACTAAGGCAGCAGATGTCGGGGCAGATTTGGTAGGAAAAGTAGAAGCAGGTATTCCTGAAGATCATCCGCTTAATCCAGCTACTATCGCTGATAATGTAGGCGATAATGTAGGCGATGTTGCGGGTATGGGTGCAGATCTTTTTGAGTCCTACGTCGGTTCAATAGTTGGTACGATGGTTATTGGTGCAGCCTTCTTTGGTTTACCTGAATTCGCCGGAAACTTTAACGGTCTTGGGGCAATACTTCTGCCTCTTGCAATTGCCGGAGCCGGTATAATCATGTCGATACTTGGGACTTTATTTGTTAGAGTTAAGGAAGGTGGTGATCCCCAGAAAGCTTTAAATCTGGGAGAATTTGGCTCATCGTTTTTAATGATAATTGTTCTGTATTTTATTATTGATTGGATTTTACCCGGGGAGTGGA
>JBATIA010000349.1:0-3376 GCA_049667415.1 Ignavibacteriaceae bacterium | reverse complement strand
AATATATTTTCAATACTATCGTTGAGTTTAATATTCTTCGATGTTTCATAAATTACTTTTTGTTCTTTAATATCAAATCCTTTAATCTGTTTTGGAAAATTTTTCCTGAGATTCATTCTTTCGTCTTTTATTTGATTCAGTTCCCGGTTTAGTTTGATGAGCGTTGCAAGTGAAGGATATATTTTCTTTTGACCAAATTCAGTCCGGGCTTTTTTTAGTCCGGCAAGTATTCTGTATTGGTTCATTTCGCAATCCGTTTCCGAATCAAAGAAAATTTCTAATGATATATTTTCCATTATTTACCTCTTTAGAAAACTCAACACATTAGTGATCTAATAATTGTACCAAATAAATTGTATTTAGCTATAGATGTGATCTAAAAAGCGGATTTGAAGCTATTATGCTTGCATATTCTTAAAAGATCAGTACTTTTTTAGCGCTGTTATATGAAAACGGATTTTCGCAAAGGGGATTAAAGCAAAAATTACAGGTAGGAATTAGTCAATTAGTGTCCTAATTCTTTAGAAGCCAAATAGACTTATAGATTATAATTGTGTTGAGAGAAATTTAAGACTGAATTCTTTCGGTTGGTTTTTGAACATCAACTTTTTATTAATTAGGTTAACAATAATTTTAAGATAGGAATCAGCTGGCTTAGCCAATAATCAGGTTTTAAAATTTCCTGTTAAAATACGGTAGATTGTAGTTAACAACACTTAAAAATACCGAAACAAAGAAATCCTGGAGGAATATTTATGAAGACTATTTTTTACGCCAAATATGGACCACCGGAAGTTCTTCAACTTAAAGAAGTTGAAAAACCAACACCAAGAGACAGCGAAGTATTGGTAAAAGTTTTTGCAACAACAGTAACAGCAACGGATTGCGTATTCAGAAGGGGAGAACCATTATTCTCGAGATTGTTCACAGGTCTCAGAAAACCAAAAAACCAAATTTTGGGAAGCGAATTTGCAGGAGAGATTGAAACTGTTGGGAAGGATGTAAAATTATTTAAAGCAGGTGATAAAATTTACGGTACAACACCGGGTTATGGTTCGTATTCAGAATACATTAGTCTACCTGAATCAAAATCAACGATTGCAAAAATGCCTTTCAATAAAATTTATGAAGAATCCATTGCTTGCTGTGATGGATTTTTAACTGCGTTACCTTTCCTGCGTGATAAAGGAAAAATTCAAAAAGAAAATAAAGTACTTATTATCGGGGCTTCTGGAAGCGTCGGCTCAGCTGCTGTTCAGATTGCAAAATATTTTGGTGCAGAGGTGACTGGCGTATGCAGTACATCAAGTACCGATTTGGTGAAGTCTATCGGAGCTGACAAAGTAGTTGATTACACAAAAGAAGATTTTGCAAAAACAGGAGAAAACTATGATATCATTTTTGATTTAGTAGGGAAGACAACATTTTCACAATGCAAAAACTCACTGAAACAAAACGGAAAATTTCTTGAAGCAGCAATTACATTGGGAGTTTTACCTTCAGTATTGTGGTCTTCAATCTTCGGCAGTAAAAAAGCAATGATTATGGCAACAGGTCTAAGACCTCCTGCAGAAAGAACAAAAGATCTGAACTTCATAACGGACCTTGCAGAAGCAGGTAAAATAAAACCAGTCATCGATAGAAAATATCCATTTGAACAAATTGCTGAAGCTCACAGCTATGTCGATCAGGGGCATAAAAAGGGAAATGTAGTAATTACTTTGGAAAATAAGAATAACAGCAAATAATCAATACTAACTGCTTCCAATTAATTGATTTCTCATTGCTAATTTAATAAAGCTAAACTTTCAACCTTTATTTATACAAATATGAGAAAGTCTCTCTTAAATTATAGTCAGTTTAAGATTGACATTACTAAGAATATATGATTTTTTGGGGGAAGCAATATTTTGGTTTTTCATCATTTTACGTAAGACAAAAAAAATCATTTACGAGGGAACTAATATTTTCTGTATTTGTTTTTAATACAGTCGTCGTAATAATTTCTTAACAAAATATGGAGGAACAATGAAAAAAATCCTAATTTCCCTTGTATTTCTTTTCTCAATTTCATCAATTTTCGCTCAAACAACAAGACTTCAGGTAATACATAACGCCGCAGATCCAGCAGCTGCGATAGTTGATGTTTATGTGAATGGTGGTTTGGCAATTGATGATTTTGAATTCAGAAAAGCTATCCCATTTATAGATGTCCCGGCAAATACTTTGCTAAACATAGGTATTGCCCCCGGAAACAGTGGCTCGGTAAATGACACAATTAAAAATTTCCAGGCTACACTTAATCAAAATAAAAAATATGTCTTAATTGCTAATGGAGTATTAGATCCAACGCAATTCAGCCCTAATCCAGATGGGAAGAATATTAGCTTTACATTATTTGTAAAAGATAACGTTCGTGAACAAGGAGTAAATCAATGGAAAGTTGATTTTATTGTCGTTCACGGGTCTACAGATGCTCCGACAGTTGATGTAATTGCAGAACGAGTCTATTCAAATGTTGTAACTGATATTTCTCAGGAAATTAAAGAAGAACCTGTCGAAGATGGTGACAGTTGGTATTTGGGTTGGAGGAGAATAGTCAATAATGCTTCTTATGGTGATATAACAAATTATAAAAGATTATTCCCTGACGAATATATTCTTAAAGTTACACCAGGAAATAATAACACCGTAGTTGCTGAGTTCAATGCAGACTTAACAGGACTTGGTGGTAAATCTGCTGTAGTCTTTGCATCAGGATTTTTAGATCCGAGCGCTAACCAGAATGGTGCTTCTTTTGGTTTATTTGCAGCATTGGCGGATGGAACTGTTGCAGAATTTCCTTTAGTTCAGCCAATGGCAAGATTACAGGTAATTCATAATGCTGCGGATCCAATTACAAATGAAGTTGATGTTTATTTAAATGGAACCCTGGCTTTAGACAACTTTGCATTTCGAACTGCTACTCCTTTCATCGATGTTCCGGCAGGAGTAGAAATAAATATAGGTATTGCACCCGGTAACAGCGGGTCTGTAAATGATACTTTGAAGAATTTTCCTGTAACTTTTGAAAATGGGAAAACTTATGTTGGTGTGGCAAATGGTGTAATTGACCCAACTCAGTTTACCGCAAATCCGGATGGAAGAAGTATTGCTTTTACAATCTTTGCTAAAGATGGTATTCGTGAAAGCGGAATGTATTCAAGTAAAGTTGATTTTGTTGTTCTTCACGGTTCAACAGATGCACCGACAGTTGATGTTATTGCTAGAAATGTTGCTACACTAGTTGACAATGCTGCTTATGGTGATTTCACTGATTATATCAGAGTACCTGCTGCATCATATATTTTAGATATAACACCGGGTGATGATAACA
>JBATIA010000348.1:0-9715 GCA_049667415.1 Ignavibacteriaceae bacterium | reverse complement strand
CTCCACCCCGCGATGTAATTTCTATTTTCAATTTTGGGAGTGCAAATATAACCATTCAACCTAGTGATGTCAATCAATTAAGGCTTATCCATCAATGTTGTTGAAACTGGATGTTATTCCATCGGTTGTTTGTGAACGAACGTGAATTTCATTTAATTTCTGAATAAGTCGAAGAATAACCTTTCGTTTTTCATCTATCAGTTCATCCATAAATGTTCTCACTTCCGGTATGTTGCATTCAGCAAGCACTCCCTCGTAGTATTTTACAATTGCCGTTTCTTTTCTGAGAGCTTCGTTAAGACTTGCACAAGTGTTTTTGCAAGCATGCTGGCAATTTATTCCATCTTCCGCCATGATTATTCCTCGGGTATTATATAGCTGTTATTTTCTCATTTAGGTGAACCAGTTCTTTGCCTTTTTTAAGAGCCTGTTCATTCATAGGTATTAAATGATGCCTGTGTTCGGGTAAAACTTTTTTAAGAGTGCTGACTATTGTTTCCATTTTAACTATTGGTCTTTTTTCAAGAAAAGCTCCTACCATTATCATATTGGCTACCTGCTTTGCTTTAAGCTTGTCGGCTTCAGCGTTAGCGGGAATACAGAAAATATCAATATCATCTCTTGTAGGAGGATGAATAATTGTTGATTGCTCATATAAAAGTATTCCGCCGGGTTTAACTGCTGATTCAAATTTATCAAGTGAGGGCTGGTTAAGCACAATTGCAGAATCAAATTTAGTTATGATCGGAGAACTGATTCTTGTGTCTGAAACAATAACAATACAATTTGCAGTCCCGCCACGCATCTCAGGACCATAAGAAGGCATCCAGCTAACTTCTTTTCCTTCGATCATTCCTGCATAAGCAATAATGCTTCCCATGGAAAGCACTCCCTGCCCTCCGAAGCCTGCACAAATTATTTCATGTTCCATTTGCATTATTAAATTCCTTACTGCTATTCTTCATTAAAAAGTATTTTAACCACCGTTGGGTTTTTTAAGATCGCCCAGAGGATAAACCGGAAACATTGTTTCTTCCAGGTACTTGATAGATTCAACCGGTGTCATCTTCCAGCCCGAAGGACAGTTTGAAACTACTTCAATGAAGCAGGTTCCTTTTCCTTCTTTCTGATATTCAAATGATTTGGTCAAAGCTTTTTTAAGTTTCCTGACTGCATTCGCATTGTGAACAGCTTGTCTTGTTACATAATATGCCCCCGGTAATTGTACAAGCAGATCTGCAATTTTTATAGGGTGACCTACCATCTTAACTTCGCGACCATAAGGTGAAGTTGTTGTTACCTGTCCAATTAAAGTAGTAGGAGCCATCTGCCCACCTGTCATCCCGTAAATACCGTTGTTGATGAACACCATTAAGATGTTCTCTCCCCTGTTAACGGTATGAATTGTTTCGGCCGTACCGATTGCTGCAAGATCACCATCACCCTGGTAAGAAAAAACGAACCGGTCTGGCAAAACTCTTTTTATTCCGGTTGCAACTGCACTGGCTCTTCCGTGTGCAGCTTCCTGCATATCTACATTCATATAGTGATATGCAAATACTGAGCAACCAACAGGTGCAACGCCAATTGTTTTATCTTGTATTCCCATCTCTTCAACAACTTCCATCATTACTCGGTGTACAACGCTATGCCCGCAACCGGGACAATAATGAAATGGAACATCAGTTAATGTTTCCGGTCTGCAATAGACCAGATCCATTCCTTCCGCTTCGGGAGGAAAGTCTAGGGGCGATGGTCTTTCAATTGACATATCTCAATCTCCTATTTATAAACTCTTCAACTTAATCTTGAAGTACATTTTGTTTTTCAATAACTAATTCAATTTCATGCAGTACATCTTCGGGTGAGGGAATCATTCCACCCATTCTTCCTGTAAAATAAACAGGGACTTTCCCTTCAACGGAAAGCTTTACATCTTCTACCATCTGTCCTGCATTCATTTCAACAGACATCATAAAATCAACCTGGTCGGCTAACTTTCTTAATTTCTTATAAGGGAACGGATAAAGAGTAATTGGTCTTAGTAATCCGACTTTCATTCCTTTTTCTCTTGCCAGGTCAACTGTCTTCTGGCAAATTCTTGATGATAACCCAAAAGCAACCAGAAGGATATCAGCATCTTTAGTTTGTATTTCTTCAAATCTTACTTCATCCTGAATCTTCTTGTACTTTTCCTGAAGTTGATGATTCACTTCTTCCATCTCTTCGGGTTTAATAAAAAGCGAAGTAATTATGTTATGATCTCTTGATGATGGTTTCCCTGTTGTTGCCCAGGGAGTTTCAACTCTTTTTAGTGAACCTTCTTCGGGTAGAACAACTTTTTCCATCATCTGTCCGAGTGCACCATCCGTTAAAATCAATGCGGGGTTACGGTACTTTTCTGCTAGTCGAAACCCTTCAAAAACAAAGTCGGCCATTTCCTGCACTGATGCGGGAGCTAAAACGATTAAATGATAATCACCGTGTCCGCCGCCTTTTGTAGCCTGAAAATAATCTCCCTGCGAAGGCTGGATTGTGCCAAGCCCCGGACCTCCTCTGACAACATTAACGACCAAACAAGGTAACTGTGCTGAAGCAATGTATGAAAGCCCTTCCTGCATTAAGCTTATTCCCGGACCTGATGAAGAGCTCATCACTCTTGCGCCTGCACCTGCAGCACCGTATATCATATTAATTGAAGCTATTTCACTCTCTGCCTGCAGCACTAACCCATGACGCTTTGGAATTTCTCTTTCGAGGTACTCCAGAATTTCTGATTGTGGTGTAATTGGGTAACCGAAGTATGCATCAATCTGGGCACGAATGGCGGCTTCGGCAAGTGCTTCGTTTCCTTTCATTAAACGGGCTTCGTCTTTTTTATTTTTATTCTCTTCCATATCTAAAACCTTTAACTGTTTTTTATGTTAAAGATGAACTTACTCTTTAGCAGCAACTTTCTTAGAAGGTTTTGGTTGCCTGTAAACTGTGATTGCTGCTTCCGGACAAACAAGAGCACAATTAACACATCCTGTACAATTATCTTCAATCAGCTCAACAAAGCGGTAACCTTTATCATTAAATTGTGCAGAGAGTCGCAGTCCATCCTGCGGGCATGAGATTATACAAAGTTCGCATCCTTTGCATATCGCACCTTCAATTTTTACCGTTCCTTTTATCATATTCTGATCTTTCAGATTGAAAATGGATTTTTCTAGATATCGAATTTTGCAACATATATGCCATCATAACTCATTGTATTTCAAGGAATTTGGGCTAAAAACACAGATTCAATTTCCACAATTAAGAAGATATACGAAGGATACTTTCCTAATTTCGAGAAGTCTATTGGGATTCAATAAAAGGTATTGGAAGGAAGTAACACAGATTACTTAACTGTTACCGTTTAAGAACTTTAGGGAATAGGTCGGGGAGTTTTATTCTGCAGAAGCCTTAAGCCCTGCCCTGTTCGCTCTTACCATCCTGGAAAAAAGAGAAAGATCCGGATCAAAGAGAAATTTTAACCAGAGCTTTACCCATGATTTATGAAAAACCAGTGTTTCATAAAACTCGGGGGCGGTTTTTCTTATCTGAGGAAGTTTATTCCAGGGAACCGATGGAAAATCATGATGCTCGTTATGATAACCGACGTTTAATGATGGAATATTTAAAGGTCCGTAGTAACTATAAGTTTCCTGTGGTGGTGCAACAAGAAAATGTTCCTGTATCCATCTGGCACCAAGTGGATGAAGTCCAATCGAAAAGACAAGCGAAAAAACCAGGTAAAGAAATGCGATCCATCCGAAGTAGATAATTATTAATGCATCAACCGCAAAAACAATAATCCAATTGATAACAACCCAGATATTTATAAACTCAATCTCTTTCAACCTCATTGTTCTGAATGCCTGGAAGAATGGAAAGAATAATTCCCACAACATTTTTCCAATAAAAGTATTTCCAATTAGCTTTGCTTCCCATTTGCTTGCAAGATCTGCATCCAGATAATAATCTCCCTGGAATGAATGATGCTTTAAATGATATGATTTGAATGAGACATAACTCGGAACTACCTTAGGTAAATCAGAAATAATTCCGAAGATAGTATTCAATGTTCTGTTTTTAAAGATTAGGTTGTGAGATGCTTCGTGGATGAGTACAAAAAGTGTGTGGTCTGCAAAAGCGCCGATTAAAAATGCTGCTATTATTGTCAGCCACCATGCCTGATCAGCGAGCAGGTAAGCTATAACAAATTGCAATGCGACAACAAAAATTGTAATTACCGCACTTACCGGATTTCTCCCAATCAGGTTTCTTAGTTCCGGATGTGCTTTTAGAATTTGTTTTGTTCTCTCTTTGTGTGGTTCCGGCTGATTTGAATATTGAAAGTCCATTTTCATTCCTCACTGATTCTTCTGACGGTACAAACGTAACCAAATAAGTTGAATGAACAAATAACAAACAGAAAATAAAAAAATGCTTTGTTTTTCATCTATTCCTTTTTTTAATTAATTCTTCTTGCTTCAGCAACTGGTGTCCTTCAAATACAGTTAGGACTTCAACCAATCTTTTCTTAACCAGATAAACTATCCGATAATTTCGGAATAATAATTCGCGAATATTTTCAAGAGAAAGTTCTGGAACAACTCTTCCCTTTTTAGGATTATCAACTAAAGTCTCAGCCAGAGAAATTAATTTGTCTACAAAGTCTACTGCCGCAACAGGATTATCTATGGAAATATATTCTTCAATTTCCAGCAGACGCAGCAACGCTTCCTTTGTCCAAACGAGTTTCATTTTGATCTTGAAGAACGCGATCTTTTCAACTTGTCTCTGAGTTGCGAAGTTGAAAACACTTCGCCTTTATCTGAATCTGATAAGCCGCGTGAAATAGATTCAATGAAAAGTTTTGTCTGCCTGAGTTCATCAAATTCAGCCGGAGAAATAAGCACACCCGCAGGTTTCCCATTTTGAGTAATAATTAACGAATTGTTCTTTTCCCGGATTTCCTTAAGATACTTTGCCAGATCAGATTTAAACTGTCCAACGGGAATTATATCACTTGAAACAGATATGTTTTTCATTATTGAATGTCCTTATTTTGTCTTTATTCGGGACAAAATTTAGGTCATTATCCCGACTTAAACAAGTTATAAACTAAAACGCCGTTACAAATCCTAATCCAACCTGCCCAAATTCATTTTTAATATTGTGAGTGAATTCTCCAACCAGCCTGATATTTCTAGCAACCAAATATCCGAGATGAAAGGTGACAGACTTGTAATCCAGACTACTTTCATCCGATTCAATTTGATTGTATAATGCTGCTATATACCAATTGCTTTCATCACCTTCCGGTCTATAAATTAATTCGGCAAACCCACCATAGGTTTTTATATCATATCTTGGATCTTCAGGCACCCGAACTGACGGAAGGAAAAACGGATTGTTGTCATTTCTATTTCCATACTGTAAATTTAATTCAAGCATTTCAACACCCACAGTTGCATCAATACCCCAAAAAGTTATTTCATTGTTATAAGTATTAATTGTATCGGAAGAACCATCTTCCTTTCCCCAATAAATAAATCCTCCTAACCTGAAGTTATCACTTAAGTCCTGTGAAATCCTACCAAAAAGATTTTTGTATTTATCATTATCAAAAGTCCCGTTTATAAACTCTTCTCCGATTCCACTGCCATTAACTACTTCCAGAACCAAATCAGTACCCGATTCAAATCCGTATCCAAGCATTATTCCTCTGTCGTAAGTCAGATCAACCATAGAATTACCTGGTCTTACTTTGTAGATGTAATAATCGTCTCTAGTTAATCTTAATTCTCTTTTAAATAACGGATCGCAAACCTGAAACTGACCGATGGTAAAATCAAGTTCACTGCCGAAAAGATTATTGAACATAAACCATGCGTCTTCAATCTTCCCTACTTCACCAGTTTCTAAAATGTAATAAACATAGTACGAGATATCGTTTGTGATTGCTCCTCCGGTAAGTATTTTGAAAAGGACAGGTGCATAAAAATCAGATTGTTCAGATTTTTCCTGATTATAAGTAATGTATCCTTCCAATCTTGCAGCCAGAGGAAAATCTCTGATCAGTGAAAGCTCCTCATCACCAGTATCAACATAATAACGTGGTGCATCTTTATCCTTAAGCTGGAATCCGTTACCCGCAAAATCATTACCATAAGCTTTGAGAGAAGGAAAAGGTGAGTGACAGGTTTTACAGGTCATATTGTATTTTCTTGCAAAAGCAGGAATGGCAAGAATTTCCCTTGCCAGAAATGTTATAATGATGAAAGATAAAACTGTTATTGTAAATATATTTTTCATTTTACTCCTCTTTTTTTAATTCTTAGTGAAACTTAGTGCTCTAAGTGTCTCAGTGGTAAGAAGTTTTCACCACTAAGACACTAAGGACACTCAGAAACACTTAGTTAGTTTTACGGAAGCACTGTTACGTAAGTCGAGTGTTCATTTACTTTTATAATTTCTGCTTCCTCTTCAGGAACACCAAGAAAATCAGCAACCGGCTTTACAAGCTTCTGATAGTTTAATTCCGCTGTAATCTTCATCGGACCAGGTGCTGCATCTGCAGGAATTGTAAAAGTTAGTGTTTCCATTTTTGTTTCTCTTGGTCCAATCCTGTAATCAACTCCCTGCGAAGCAGTATTCCATTGTTGTATTGTCATTCTTCCCTGCGGATCGAAATAAGGCATTCTGAAAATTCTGTCGCCGATCGGAATACCATCTCTCTGAACTCCTTTGAAGTTCGGATCGTTAAGAGCTATTCCCATATCCTGGTAAGCGAGAACGTCTGCACCAATTGTATATTCTTCACCTTCGAATCCTTTTTTATCAACCGGCAGGTGAAAAACTTTTCCTGATGCGTCAACTGCTTCTACGTGCATCCAAACTATTCTATCTTCAACAGAACCTGTTGGAAACTTGTGTCCGGTTTTCTGATTGAACAATGCAACCGTAAACCTTATTACTTCTAACGGTTCAGCTTCTCTGATGTCAGGATGAATTCTTAGTTCAATGGTTCCTCTAACTTTTCCAGGATCGTGTGCACCATGAAAGAGATGCTGCCAAACATCCGGATACTTGTTACCAACATCTGCTGATACGCTTTCTGCCTGTGTCATATGACAGGTTTGGCATTTTACACCCTCCTCGTAATATGGCCCCTCCTTAAGTTCGAGATGAGTTGATTTTACCCAAACACCGTAAGGACTCATTTCATTATGACATGCACCGCAAAATTCTGCTGTTTGTAAAAACTCTGATTTCTGAATTTCGTGTTCCGGTGATTCACCTGTTCCTCTCGGACCATATTTTACATTACCGGGACTTGATATGAAATTAAAATTGTAAGGTGTATCACCTTCAAAGCCGGTTATTGTGTGACAGAGATCGCAGGAAACAGATTCATTTGCTCTTGAATTCATTTCTGGTTTTGGTGGCGGAACATCCCCTACTAAAAATGAAATCGGTGCGTGGCATCCATTGCAGCCTGCTTTTACTTCAGCAACTTTTTCATCTTTTTCAGCATGAGGAACAGCAAGCTTGAAATATTCGATCTCATCCCAATGATGAGTATAAGCCTGAGACATCATAGCCTGCTTCCACTGTTGATAAAAATCTGTGTGGCAGGAAGTTCCGCAGAACTCCGGCTTATCGTATTTATCATAAGTCTGAGTTCCCAGGGCTTCCGCGCCAGCTTTAACCTGGGGAAGTAATTGAATTGATGCTAAGAAAAAAATAATTGTAAGTAATAGTGTGATTGGTTTCATATGATCCTCCATTGAAATGGGATATAATTAAATAGAATAATGAGATTAATTTCTAGTGGGATTCTGCCAGATATCAGTCTTCGATCTATGAAGATAATGATAAACACGAATGATGTTTCCTAAGTAGTTTATCTTTACTAAATAAAAGTACTAACATTTATTGATAATTAGTAACACACGAATTAATTGTTAACCACAGGCAATAAAAAAAGACGACTGTTACCAGTCGTCCTTAATAATTTACTATAACTAGTTATTTTCTTCCGCCTCTTTTGTTACCACCAGTGTTTCCAGTACCATTTTCGGATCCCGAACCGTAACCGGTGCCATCCTTCGGACCTACGCCATTGTTACCTGTTCCATCTTTTGGTCCCCACATTTTACCATGGCCTTTATTGCCATTACCATTCTTATTCTGCTGACCCGTTCCATCTTTTGGTTTTACATAATCTGGATCCTGACCATTAGGAATGCCGTCACCATCGGAATCAACAGCATTGTCATTTATTCCATCGCTATCCAGATCAACGAAACCTTTATGTCCTTCAGTTCCTTTTCTGTTCTGTGCGCCGGAAAAATCTTCATCTCTTCCGTTTGGAATTCCGTCACCATCTGCATCGGGCGCATTATCGTTAAAGCCGTCACCATTTTCATCAACAAATCCACCACCGTGAACCTTGTTTTGTTCCTTTGTTTGAACCTTTACCTGGTTTTTGCTTTGCTCCTTAGTACGGGTTTGGGTTTGGTTCTTTAATTGAGTTTGTGGGTCTCCCTCATTTTTTGTTTGAACCTGGTTTTTAACCTGATTCTGGTTCTCTTCCTGAAGTTGTGTCTGCACTTGTTTTTCTTCCTTGTTCTTCACTGGATCGTTCTGTGCATATATCAATGTGGAAAATAAAATCACACTTATTACCAATGTGATTATCGTTGAGATTCTCTTTTTGTTTTCCATTTTTTTCTCCTTTTATTTATTTGAATATATTTAGTTATGCTTTGTAACAGTTACTCAATGGTTGTGCCAACAGAAAAAGTTTTAATTTTATCCTGTTATTTAATTTTTTCGTTGGTTGATAATTTATCTTCGACCTTAAGGACGAAGAGTTTCGACTATGTGGACGAGTCCAAATGAATACAATATCAGCGATGATCTTTAAAATGAATTATCTGACTTCGTCCCAGCCTCTGCCCTAACTTCCGGGTTCAATCTTGCTTTAAATCTGGTTACTTTTGAATATGAGTTTTCTAAATAAATTGCAGCCGAAGGTAATTATTGCTGTGGCGCTGATCGTTGGCGCTCTTATGGTAGTATCAGCTTTTATCGAGCTTCAGCAAAGCAAGGATGAAATTTTTCATTTACTTACCGAGCAATCTTCTTCATTAATTGAAACCATTAATCATAGCAGTATAAATGCATTAAACTCCAGTGAAGAAATTGAATACCTTATTGCAGAAAAACTATTTAACAATGCGCGACTTATAAGAAAGCTGGACAGTCTAAACCTCCTCACCCGTCAGAAACTGATTGAGATAGGGAAAGAAAATTCACTCTACAGGATTAATATTTTTAATAAAGAAGGTACGAGAGTTCTATCAAACAGAATACCTGAAAAAGACCATCCTCACGGGGAAGAAAACATTAATAGGGCAGATGAACTTGAACCAATTCTCATAGGTGGTTTAGATGAGTTTATTATCGGACTTAAGGAAGCCGAGTTTACTAATGGACAAAGATTTGCGATTGCTGTTGCCCGTGCAAATAAAAGAGGTGCAATAGTCATCAATATGAACGCTGAAGAATTTCTTGAGTTCAGGAAAAGAATTGGGCTTGGAAAAATTATCAGAGATATTTCAGACAACCAGGGAATTGAATACATCGTTCTGCAGGATTCACTCGGGATACTTGC
>JBATIA010000347.1:0-2516 GCA_049667415.1 Ignavibacteriaceae bacterium | reverse complement strand
TCAATTGCACAGCAGTCAGGAAAGGATTGGGAAACCATCTTCGAAAAATCAGGATTTGTTTCAACTGCTGATTACGAGCAGACTATGGAATACTTTCAAAATCTTGCTGACAATTCTGAGTATGCTGACTTACTACCATTTGGTGTTTCACCACAGGGGAGAGAACTAAAATATCTTCTTGTTACGAATGAAAACCTGAGAGATGAGAAAATGTCACCTCAATCGAGGAAAAGAGAATTGGTTAAGCCAACAAGTCTGATAATTAATGGAATACATTCCGGAGAAATTGAAGGTAAAGACGCTTCGATGATTTTACTCAGGGAGATTTTAATCACCAAAGAAAAAGAGTATCTGCTTGATAGTATAAATATTATTGTTATTCCAATCTTCAGTGTCGACGGACACGAAAGAAAAAGTAAGTATAACAGGATAAACCAGAACGGACCGGAAGAAATGGGCTGGAGAAGTACCGCACAAAATCTAAATCTAAACCGTGATTGGATGAAAGCCGATTCTCCTGAAATGCAGGCAATGTTAATGCTGATAAATGAATGGGATCCTGATTTCGTCATTGATACTCACACAACAAACGGAGCCGATTATCAATATACAGTTACTTATTCTGTTGAATGGTCAAAAAATATTTACTCAAAAACAGCTGATTGGCTTGGTAAAAAGTTTGCTCCTTTTCTTGAAAATGGTGTTGAAGAAAAAGGCTTTCCGATTTTTCCTTATATTTATCTGAAAAAGTGGGATAAAGGTCTCGACGCTGGATTGATATACTGGCCTGCAACTCCAAGATTTTCTTCAGGATATTTTGCACTTCAGAATAGACCTATGCTTCTGGTTGAAACTCATATGTTAAAACCCTACAAGGACAGAGTATACTCTACTAAGGCTGTTCTGGAAACAACAATGGAATTTATCTTTAATAATTCCACAAAGTTAATAGAATTAAATAGAGAAGCCGATCAACAAACGACTAAACTTTATGAAGAGAATAAATATCTGCCCATAGCTTTTAGCAATACAGATAAATATGAAATGCTGAACTTTAAAGGATATGACTATTATTGGGATTCATCCGAAGTTTCAGGAACGAAGAAGCTTGTATACACAAAAAATAAAAAAGATTTCGAGGTAAAATATTTTGATGATATTATTGTAACCGATTCGATTAAAGTTGCAAAAGGTTATTACATTCCACCTGAATATTCTTTTCTGGTTGACAGGCTTAAACTGCATGGAATAGACCCATCTTTCATCCTCAGTGAAAACAGAAAGGTACTTGTTACCAGGTATAAATTTAATAATGTGAAATTTTCAGAAACTCCTTACGAAGGAAGGCAGACGGTTACTTTCAACTATGAAACATATGTTGAAGAAGTAAATATTCCCGAAGGCAGCTGTTTTTATTCAACAAACCAGCGAGTCGCAAGAATTTTAACTCATTTGCTGGAACCAAAATCATCCGACTCTTATGTTCGTTGGGGATTTATGAATCAAATCTTTGAGCAAAAAGAATACTATGAAGATCATGTGATGGAAAAATTAGCAGAAGAAATGCTGAAGAATGATCCCGAACTTAAAGAAGAGTTTGAAGAAAAATTGAAATCGGATGAGGCATTCAGGAATAGTTCCAAAGCAAGATTAGATTTCTTTTATGATAGATCACCTTATCCGGATAAGCAGTTAAATGTTTATCCCATAATGCGAATAGAATAAAGTACTCTTTAAAAAAATGTAGTAAATTTCGTATAACAATTATCAAAAATAAAAATCATTTCACTTTAACTGGGAGAAGATAAATGGATTATAGAATTGAAAAAGATACTATGGGAGAAATAAAAGTTCCTTCCAATATGTACTATGGTGCTCAGACTGCCAGATCATTAATGAATTTCAAAATTGGTGGTGATCGTTTTCCGAGGGAACTAATTCGTGCACTTGGAATTTTGAAGAAAGCTGCAGCGCTTACGAATAAAGAACTGGGAACTTTACCAGCTGAATAAGCTGATCTGATTATTAAAGCAGCCGATGAAGTAATTGAAGGAAAACTTGATTCGCATTTTCCACTTGTTGTTTGGCAAACAGGTAGCGGAACACAAACCAATATGAATTCGAATGAAGTTATTTCAAACCGTGCTATTGAAATCGCCGGTGGTGAAATGGGAAGCAAGAAACCAATTCATCCAAATGATGATGTAAATAAAGCGCAATCTTCCAACGACACTTTCCCGACAGCAATGCATATTGCAGCTGTTGAGGAAATTCATCGAAGATTAATTCCAATGGTAACAAAACTACGCGATGCTTTGCAGAAAAAAGCTGATGAATTTAATAATATTATTAAGATTGGAAGAACTCATTTGATGGATGCAGTTCCGTTGACGCTTGGACAGGAGTTTGGTGGTTACGCTCAAATGTTGACAAATGGATTGGAAAGAATAAATGCAGCAATGCCCAGGTTGTATGAGCTTGCGTTGGGTGGAACTGCAGTTGGAACTGGTTTAAAC
>JBATIA010000346.1:0-4248 GCA_049667415.1 Ignavibacteriaceae bacterium | reverse complement strand
TAAAGAAGAATAACCTATCTAGTTCTATTCAGACGATGATCACAGATCCATTTACTCCTCACCCGATGTGGTTTCTTGAGAAGAAACAAAACTTCATCATTTTCAGTAAAGATCTTGAGGAGAAAATCATCAAAAAGAAACGGGACTATACGGTTCAAAGATTTTCGTTTGTAATTGATGACAAATTTTCAAAAACTCTATCGTACGATGAAGTTAACTTAGTTAAGAAGAATTTTGGATATGAATTGGATAAAAAGATGATTCTGATTCTTGGCGGCGGAGATGGCATACCGAAAGGGGAAAAAATTCTTGAGCAAATTCTAAAAGCAAATCTTGATGCTGAAATAGGGATAGTCTGCGGAAAGAATGAAGTTTTACTCAAGGGCGCGGAAAATCTGAAAAATAAATACAAAGCTGAAAATCTGAATATTTATAGCTATGTTGATTTTATTTACGAACTAATCAATATTTCAGATGTAGTAATTACTAAATGCGGTGCTTCAACAATTATGGAAATATTGAATCTGAAGAAAGTTCCTGTTGTAAATGATTACATCTGGGAACAGGAGCAGGGAAATGTTGACTACCTGATTGAAAAGAAAATAGGCATCTACGAACCGAAAATTGAAAAGCTTCCAGGTGTGATTAAAAATCTACTTGAAGATGAAAAATTTTATTCGATTTATAAAGATAATATCCTGAAAGAAAAAATATATAACGGAGTCAAAGACGTCGCCAACTATTTGCTTAAGTAATTCATTTATATTGATATTATTTCATGGAGGAATGAAATGAGCCCAAGTATAAAACTTATATCATTAGTTTATTTAACATCTGCTGGTTTCTTTTTTTTATCTGCACAGAACTTTAACCTTTACAACACCGAAGAAAAAATGTTTCCTGCAAAAAGTGTTGAGGATACCTTTCACATTTTCATAAGCTTACCTGATAACTATGCAGATAATAATGAAGCATATCCTGTGCTTTATGTATTGGACGGAGATGTTGCTTTTGGTATGGCAGCAAGTATAGCGCGTTACTTTGAAATAGGTGGAAATATTCCTGAGCTGATCATAGTTGGAATTGGATACGGATCAATTGATAGAAGTTCTGGTAATAAGAGCAGAAGAGATTATAGACCAACCGCAGAAGGTGGTGCAGAAAATTTTTTATTATTCCTAAAAGATGAATTGATACCATATATTGTTTCTTCTTATCGGACAATCCCGGATGACAGAGCAATTAGCGGCTATTCCAGCGGTGGTTTGTTTGCATTATACACTCTTTTCACTCAGCCTGAAACTTTTAGTCGGTACATTGTTGGAAGTCCTTACCTGGTTTGGGATGATTTCTCAATTTATGGTTATGAAGAGAATTCCCCTGATAAAATTGGGGACATGGAATTAAGTCTTTTCATCTCTGTGGGAAGCGAGGAATCTGATGAAAAATATTATAATCCAATTGACTCGCTGGTAACAAAAATCCAGGAAAGAAATTATTCCGGTTTAATACTTGAAACAAAAGTTTTTGAAGGGTCTACCCATCTTATGGGTCCGCCCGAAGCCTTAACTTACGGTCTACTATCTGTGTTCAGTTACTATTAAGAATTAAATTTATGAAAAAAATAAACTGGGTTGATAAAAAATTTCAATTTGATTTGTCTCAGGATCTGTATGATTCTGTTTTAGCCATGCTGAAAAGGACACCTGATAAAATCGCTCAACTAGTCTCATCTTTACCAGGGGAACTTTCTAGAAAAAGAATTAATGACGGTTGGTCAATCAAGGAAAACATTGGTCACCTGATTGATCTTGAAGAACTACACGATGGAAGAATTGATGATTTTTTAGGTGGAAAAGAAGTTCTGAGAGCAGCCGATATGAGTAACAAAAAGACAGAAGTGGCAAATCATAACAGTAAGAAAATAAATGATTTGCTCGAGCAGTTAAAAATTAAGAGGGAACATTTTGTGAATAGATTGAAACATCT
This sequence comes from Ignavibacteriaceae bacterium, assembly GCA_049667415.1. GTDB lineage: Bacteria > Bacteroidota > Ignavibacteria > Ignavibacteriales > Ignavibacteriaceae > IGN2. Next base: position 2,259 of record JBATIA010000346.1, on the reverse strand, counting down.
TGACCAGGAGAATTTATTAAGAAAGTCAATTCATCCACGTTTAAATCAGGCAATGAGACCAATTGATATGGCACAGTTTGTTTTAGAACACGATAACCACCACATCCAGACTATTAAAGAGTTAATCGCCAAACTTCAGTGATTCTCTCCCCACATTTTTTCTCCGGCAGTTATTTTTAGCTTAAGGTAATTATCCTTAGGAGGTAAGGGACAGGTTGCAAACCTTGTAATAACACAAGGCAGATTGTAAGCTTTATTAAAATCTAAAATAACAATTCCGTTTGAATCCGGTTTATCGGCATAAAGAAATCTTCCGGCACCATAAGTTTCCTTGCCGCTGGTCTCGTCAGCGAAGATAAGCCACAATCTGCTGCCCGCATCAAGTGCATCTATTCTGTATGTTTGATTATCTTTGTTAAAAACAACTGCACCGGGTGATTCTTCTTCATCTACGGTTCCAACAACATCCGGGATTAAAATTGCTTTTAGGGGATTGTATGCTTCAAAAGTGCCTTCAATTTTCCAGTCAATATTTATTGGGAAAGTTTCAATGTCTTTAAAACTTTTCACCAGTTCAGCATTTAAATCTCTCAGCCGGATTGCATATCCTTTGGTTCTTTTTATTATATACCATCGCAATGAGCCAAGCGCAAGATGTGTAGTCTCTTCAGAGTAGTCATCATTTAAAATCATTTCTGTTACTGGAGTATTATTATTTAAAACGTTAACTCCCGGTAAAACGTCAATTGAAACAACCGGGTCTTGAAGGAATAATGAACCGATATGTTCCGGTCCTGAAGGAAAAATAATATCATTGTCTTTTGCCGAACCAAATTTATTCTCTCCCTCTTTCAGCCAAAAAAGACCGACCAGATTAAGCCAGCCGGTTTCTTCTTTCAATCTGGAAATTCTTTTTTGGTGCCATTCTTTAACCTCTGAAATGTATTCAGGATTACCCTTTTGTTTGTAGGATTCGTTTTTGCAGGAAATAAAGGATAAAGTTATTAATAAAGCGACGAGGGAGAATAGAATTTTTTTCATCTTGAAATCTTTATTTGTTAAAATGTTGTGTAAAGTTAGCAGTTCACTCAGGAAAGTTCAAATGAAGCAGTAATGACTATGTAATTTCAAACCCTCTTCTTAATCCCTTGCTACAAGCATAATCAACAACTTCTTTATATTCTGAAGGGTTAATTTTCCGACTAAGTTCTGGATATTTGTCTGCCTGGTATGAGGGGCGATACTGGTCCATTATATTTAAATAAGTATCAGTTGATATTTCATCAGCAATAAAATCAATTACAGCCTTTGAGCCTGCAACATCATTTGGAAGTACAAGATGACGAACCAGCAAACCTCTATGCGCAATTCCTCTTTTGCTTGTTTTTAGATCGCCAACCTGCCTGTGCATTTTTTTTATCGCTTTCTTCACTGTTGCCCAGTAATTCTGCACACCGGAATATTTGAGAGCATTTGCATCAACCGAGTATTTAATATCGGGCATATAAATGTCAATTATATTCTCAAGCAATGTTAAAGTTTCAACTGATTCGTAACCACCGCAGTTGTACACAATCGGAAGCTCCAACCCTTTTTCAATTGCCAGGATCAGTGCATCAACAATCTGCGGAGTGAAATGAGTCGGAGTTACTAAATTGATATTATGGCATCCTCTCTGCTGAAGCTGAAGCATTGCTCTTGCCAGATCCGTTGTTGATACTTTTTCTCCCATTCCCAAATGGCTTATATCATAGTTCTGACAGAACTCGCAGGAAAGATTGCAGTTAGTAAAGAAGATTGTTCCTGAACCATTTGTTCCAACCAGCGGAGGTTCTTCACCGAAGTGAGGACCAACACTTGAGATTATAACTTCATTAGTTGAATGACAATCACCCGTTTCACCTTCGATTCTTTTTGCTAGGCATTCATTTGGACAGATTCTGCACTCAATCATCAGTTGATGAAGAGTTTCTGCTCTTTGTTTGATTTCGGGCAAAGTTAGTTTTTCAAGATAGAGTGGTAGCATATTAATTTGTTTTCATTTTGCTGATTAAAACCATACTATACGCCCCAATCGCAAAAATCATCACCCAGATAAATCCCAATTCAACAGCAATAATTACAGCCAGAACTGCACTAACAACAGAAAAGACTCCGTTTATTCCCCATGCCCACGGAAGCTGGACACTGTCTTTTGATGAAAGTAATTTTAATCCCATTGGAAAAGGCATCCCCATAAAAAATGCAGGAGGTGCAATC
>JBATIA010000345.1:0-5008 GCA_049667415.1 Ignavibacteriaceae bacterium | reverse complement strand
CACTTGCGGATTTTATCAATCCACTTAGCAATATCTTTAGCAAAGTAGGTTAGAATCATATCGGCACCGGCACGTTTGATTGCAGTTAATGATTCTATCATTACTCTTTCCTCATCTATCCAGCCGTTTTGTCCGGCAGCTTTTATCATTGCGAACTCGCCGCTTACCTGGTAAGCTGCTGTCGGCATTTCAAATTTTTCTTTAACTTTTCTTATTACATCAAGATAAGGACCTGCAGGTTTTACCATAACAATATCAGCACCTTCTTCAATATCAGCTTCAACCTCGCGAAGTGCTTCATTAATATTTCCAATATCCATTTGATGGGATCTTCTGTCACCAAAAGCTGGAGTAGATTCGGCTGCATCTCTGAAAGGTCCATAATACCCGGAAGAATATTTCGCAGCGTAACTCATTATCGGAATTTTTTCATATCCTTTATAATCCAGCGCTTTACGAATTGCTAAGACTCTTCCGTCCATCATATCTGAAGGGGCGACCATATCTGCACCGGCGTCAACATGTGATACTGCTTCTTTTGCAAGTACTGCAATCGTTTCATCGTTAAGGATATCTTCGCCTGCAAGAATTCCGCAGTGTCCGTGCGAAGTGTATTCGCACAAACAAATATCAGTTATAATTAATAAATCGTTGATTTCTTTCTTGATTGCTCTTATTGCCTGTTGAATGATTCCATTTGGATTGTAAGCATCGCTGCCTTTCTCATCTTTATGTTCTGGAATTCCAAAAAGAATTATTGCAGGGATTCCCATGTCACGAACTTCTTTACATTCTTTAACTAAATTTTCAACAGATAATTGAAATACTCCGGGCATTGATTTAACAGGATTCTTAACATTCTTTCCCGGTACAACGAAGAGCGGATAGATCAAATCATTTTTTGTCAGAACAGTTTCTCTAACCATATCTCGAATGATCGGGTTATAACGTAATCTTCTGAAACGTTTAAAGTTAAAATTTTGGTTTGTCATTTTTACTCCTTTCTCTGTGTCTTCGTGTCTCTGTGGTTTAATTTTACCACGGAGGCACAGAGTCACGGAGAGCTAATTATACTTTTAATTTTATTTGAGATAATTTCTGAGTTCTTTATACAATCCCCCACCGAAATACCGCCACGATAATTTCCGCCAAGAATAATTCCTTTGTTATCTTTTTCAAAATGATCGAAGAAATTTTCGTGCTCAACATAACCGAGGGTATATTGAGGAATTGCTTTCGGCCAGAATCTTTTAGAAATTAAAACCGGTTCAGCACTAATTTTCATAATCAATTCAAACTCTCTCCTGGCACGGTCGATAACATTCTGTTCAACATCATCAATAAAACCGGCATCACGCGAGCCACCAATAAAAAGAGTGAACGCTGCTTTGCTTTCATCGCTCCTGTTCGGGAAAATTACTGAACTCCAGATTGCTCCAAGAAATGATTTTTCTTCTTTCTCCGGAATCAGGAATCCAAATCCATCTAAAGGCTGACCGATTGATTTTTTTTCATAAATAAGATAAAGTACCAAAACAGGTGGATAATAAATTTCGTTTAAATGTTTAACAAGTGTTTCATCAAAATGTCCGAATAGTTCAGCAGCTTTGTAAGCTGGTATTGTTGAAAGAACAACATCTGCAAGCATGGTTAAAGTTTGTTCGCCCTGTCTGTATGTTACTCCATAATTACCCCCGGAAGTTTTTCTTACAGAAATTACCTCTACATTCGTGTTTACTCGATCTCCCAGTTTTCGTTTTATTGCTTCGGGGAGAACCATCATTCCATCTTTGAATGAAAACATTTTTGCACTTTGCTTTGAAACTTCTTTGCTTTTCTTTCTTTTTCGGATGCTTCTTACAGTTCCGATAATTAATCCGCCGTAATCTTCTTCAAGTGCATAAAGTTTCGGAAAAGCCGATTTAACACTAAGCTCTTCAGGTCTTCCCGCATAAACTCCTGCAACGAATGGATTGATAGCATAATCCAGAAATTCTTTACCAAGTCTTCGTGTAACAAACTCGGCTATGCTCTGATAATACCCATCTTTCGATTTCCCGATGAAAGGTTCAGCAAACAATCTTAACTTGGCCTTACCTGAGAAAAGTTTTGTTTTTAAGAATGCCGGGGGTGACATTGGAAGTGAGTGAAGCTTTCCGTTTCTGAGTATGTATCTTTTATTTCCTTCCCGGTTGGCATAAACAAATTCATCTTCGAGTTTAAGATTTTCAACAAGTTGTTTTATGATAGGTGTTGTTTCCAGCCCGCTGTTAGGTCCTCTATCGAAAAGAAAACCACCCTCAGAAACAGTTTCAATCGAGCCGCCTACCTTATCTTTTTGCTCGAGCACAATAACGTCATATCCTTCTTTAAATAAAAGGTAAGCTGTTGTTAATCCCGATATTCCGGCACCAATTATTACTATTTTCTTATTTGACGACATATATTCATTTGAAATAATTAAATGCAAATTTAACAAATTGAGCTAAACTTTAAGTGGTAAAAATGTATCATTAAAATCAATTAAAACAGTTTTACAAGTTTGCTTAGTTGATTCTTTCCATTATTAAACTTAAACTTGCCTTAAATAATAATGCTAAATCTAACAGCTAAAGAAAAGTTATGAGCACTAAAAAACCAATTACCGTACTTTGTGTATCATCCTATGAAAAGGGACACGACTTTATGCGCGAGTGTAAAGAGCAGGGCTGCAGAGTTCTTTTGCTTACATCAAAAAGTTTGGAGAATGCCCGGTGGCCAAATGAAGCAATTGACGAAACTTTTTATATGCCCGATAAAAATAAAGAATGGAATATGCGGGATGTAATTTATGGGGTTAGTTTTGTCGCAAGGAAGGAAAAAATTGATCGGATTGTTGCTCTTGATGATTTTGACGTTGAAAAGGCTGCTGCCTTACGTGAACATTTACGAATATCGGGAATGGGAGATACCACTGCACGTTACTTCCGCGATAAGCTTGCAATGAGAATGAGAGCTCAGGAGATGGACCTACTGGTCCCGGAATTTATTCACGTACTCAATCACAACGACTTAAATGAATTTGCAGATAAAGTTCCATTCCCCTATATGATTAAGCCAAGAATGCTTGCAGGTGCACACGGATTAAAGAAAGTGCAGAATAAGGATGAGATGTGGAACAGGATAAAGAACCTCGGTGATGAGCAGTCTTTTTATTTGATGGAAAGATTCATCCGCGGAAATATTTATCACGTTGATTCAATTATTTATGAGCACGAAGTAAGATTTGCGAATGCAAGCCAGTATGGCCGGCCACCCTTTGAAGTTGCTCACGAAGGAAGAGTGTTTACAAGCAGAACTATTGAGAGAGGAAGCAAAAAAGAGCAGCAGCTTTTAGAGCTGAATGAAAAGCTTATGAAAGCATTAGGAATGTTAAGGGGGGTCTCACACACAGAGTTTATTGAATCGGATGAGGATGGCAAGTTCTATTTTCTTGAAACCTCCGCCCGTGTTGGTGGTGCTAATCTATCCGAGCTTGTGCTTGCTGCATCCGGAATTAACTTGTGGCGCGAGTGGGCTAAGATAGAAATATTAAGAGGAGAAGGAGAATACAAGTATCCTGATGTGCAGGATTACTATGCAGGGATTATAACTTCGCTTGCAAAACAGGAATGGCCGAATCTTTCTTCTTATAATGATCCTGAAATAGTCTGGCGGTTAAACAAACCATATCATGCAGGATTCGTTCTCCGTTCAAAAAATCTTGGGGTTATGGAAGAAATGCTTGGCAAATACACCGAGAGGTTTTACAAAGACTTCTTTACTACCACCCCTATGAAGGAGAGACCGAGCGACTAGAATTATTCTATGAGTGGGGTTTAAGCAATTATCTATAAAATCACATTTTGACTGAATAATCTTCTTTTATTTAATTAAAAACATCTTTATTATTGTTTTAGAATAAAAATATTAGCCTTTCTCTAAGCATCCAAGACTACCTCATTTAAGTATGAGTGATTCCACCGTTAAGAGAAGATTAAATTACTGCGAGTTAAGGAAACATTTAGTCATCGCTTTAAAAAAATACATAAGAGAAAGAAGCTAATAGTAAAATCCTGGTCTTAGAGTACCTGGAAAAATGAAACATAAGTGCAAAACTTTCTCGTTTGATTTTTTTATTATAGGATTTTAGTTCTTGAGTAAGGTAACAACAAGATAATTTAGTTAGTATATAAAATTAAAATTTAACCAGAGTAAATCTAATGCTAAAACAAAAAGCCGATATCAAAAGTCTTATTTACATATTTATCACCACGGCTCTCTTCATTACCCAATGGATGTGGATTGGTGTTAACCCATTTATCTACACGTGGTTTTTATTTATGGCTGTTGCAGTAGCGGTAATGACTCATAATCACAACCATCTCCCGATGTGGAGCTCTAAAACACTGAATTTATTTACAGACTGGTGGCTGACTGTGTTTTATGGTTTCCCTATTTTTGCCTGGATACCCACACACAATAAAAATCACCACAGGTTTAACAACCGTGAAGGTGACGATTCCATCACATACAGGGTAAGTGAAAAAAATAATTTTCTTACACTAATTTCATATCCGACTATAAGCGGTTATTACCAGCAAAAAGCTATAATGGTTTATCTGAAAGAAATGAAAGCGAACAACAAAGAAAAATTCTGGATATGCATTTCGCAGTATGCTGTGCTTGTCCTGTGGATAGCGGCAGCGTTAATAATTGATTGGGAGAAAGCACTGCTCTTTGTAATTATACCTCAACAGGTATCCCTCTTCAGTGTATTAATATTTAATTACGTCCAGCATGTTCACGCCGATGAAGAATCCGAGTGGAATCATTCCAGGAACTATACCGGGTTTCTGAATTTTTTACTTTTCAATAACGGCTACCATACAATTCACCACCACAAAGCCGGACTGCACTGGAATAAAGTACCGGAAGCTCACAAAGAAATTGAAAAGAATATTGACCCCATTCTTCTTGAAAGAAGCTT
>JBATIA010000344.1:0-3041 GCA_049667415.1 Ignavibacteriaceae bacterium | reverse complement strand
CTAACGAGTCCATTCTCCGCCGGTATTTCAATGCTGTCTGCATTACTACAGACATTATATGAATTTAAATATCCTTCAATCTCCGTTCTATTTCTGAATGTTTCAATTATTATTTTGATATTTTTCTTCACCGATAATATTGGAATATATGTTATTCCCATTGGTTATCTTCTGGGTACCTTTCTTCAATTTTGTTATTTACTTTATAAGTCAAGAAAATTTTTCCAGCTTAATTTGATAACTCATTTTCGTCAATTTTCTCTTTTTAAATCTCTAATTGGATCATCCCTGGCGGTCATTTTATTAATTGAATCGATCGGTCAGCTTTACTCTTTACTTGACCGATATTTTTACGGTTACATTAGTTCAGGAGGTATAGCTTCACTAAATTATGCCTATATAATATTTATACTACCAATCTCAATTTTTTCCATTTCACTTTCAACTGTTGTTTTTCCAAAAATTACTCAAGCAATTATTAATGTAGAGAATAAAGAATTGGAGAGAATTTATAATGAAAGTATATCGATTAACATTTTTATTTTTATGCCTATAGCATTTATACTTTTCTATTTTGGAGAAACTATTATAAAAATAGCTTTCGAGAGAGGTAAGTTCATAGCAGAGAGTTCGATCATCACATATAATGCTTTGAAATGTTATTCTATAAGTCTTGTATTCTACGCAGTCTACTCAGTATTGAACAAAATATTTTATAGTATAAATCTGGCTAAAATATTACTTGTTATTACTATAGCAGGGATACTTTTAAAAATGACCTTGAATTTTTTGTTAGTGGAACAATTTCAACAATATGGTTTGGCGATAAGTACAACTATAAGCTACTTTTTTTTCTTCGTGGTAAGCTATATGATTATTAATAAAAAATTAAAAATACAAGATAAGACTTTGTTCTTGAAAGACTTTTTAATTTATTTAACTAATTGTTTCATCTGTTTATTGATTGTAATTATTTTAATAAACATTCTTGAATTAAAAAATTTATTTATTGGCATATCAATGATATTATGCTTCACTGTTATTTACCTATTGAATTTATTATTATTAAAACACAAATCCATTGTAGTTATAAACCAGGTATTTGAAAGATTAAACATGGGTAATATTGTTAAAACAACTTGATAAATGTAAGTTCATCCAAAATCTTATTTATATGGATAATTAAAAATATGAACGCAGATTTTAGAAAAGAATTGTATAGTAAGTATAATTCAACTTATAAGGTTCACATTTCGGATTTTGATTTCAAGTCGATATCGAAAATGTGGAAGTGGTTTGATCATAAATACCTTCCTCTAATATCATCTTATCCTAAAGATTCAGCAATATTGGAGTTGGGATGTGGAAGGGGTTATATGCTGGAATATTTGAGAAACCATGGTTATCGTAACTTGAAAGGAATTGATATATCTGACGAACAAATAAAAATTGCTAAACAGAAAGAAATTGATGTCGAAGTAGCCGATGTAATTGAATATTTAAAAAAAGGCAAAGAAAAATTCAAAGTAATTATTGCACTCGATTTTGTAGAACACTTCTACAAGGAAGAGTTAATAACACTTTTTGAAGGTATTTATAACAATTTACAGTATGATGGGTTATTCTTTTTTCACACACCAAATGGACAGACAATTTTATCACCTGATCTTGTTTATGGTGATCTCACACATGTGACAATTTTTAATCCGAATTCAGCACAGCAATTATTAAGAGTAGTGGGGTTTAAAGAAATTACTTTTTATGAAGCCGGTCCAGTTTCTAAAAATCTTAATGGATTTATTCGTTTATTTTTATGGAAAACAATAAAATTTGGATACAACTGCGTTAGATTAGTTGAAACAGGAAGCATGGAAAAGATACTAACACAAAATTTTATTGCGGTTGCAAAGAAATAAAATATACATTTAAGATTTATATAGAGTAATTTATTAATTGGTACATCTTGATTAGCAGCTACATAAAAATATATAACAACACCTCTCCAATAAATTTTAATTTTTTTCTAATTTCTATTCTCCTTAGCATACCTGCTATCCTTTTAGGTGAGTGGGCTATTTTGGTTTTACCATTGATTGTTTTGATAATTCTAAGCTACATTTATGGTGAAAGATTTATCATTGCACTTATTCTTATTTCGTTGTTTACGCTTGTAGGAGAACTCAATCGTTCCTTAAGAACAGCTGTTCAACTTATTGATTTAACTTTACTAGGATTTTTATTCATTCGATCTTTTGGATTTAATTTTAATATTTATCCTCGTGTTCCCAAACCAATTATATATTTTCTGATTTTATATTTTTCAGCCATGGTAATATCTTCAGCTGTTTCAGCGTACCCATCGGCTGCGATTGGAATAATAACACAGCAGTTTGCTTTTTTTGTTATAGTATATGTTTTTTATTCGCTAATCAAAGATGAAAGAGATATTCATAATTATCTATTTGCTATCATGATTGTTGCCTTTATTTTAGCAACTGTTTCACTTGTTTTATTATTCAGTACAGGTTTTAGTTTACTGGATACATTTTCAAAAAATAGGGTGAGAGTTTCCGCTCTTATTACAAACGCAGAGGCTTCGTCAAATTTTTATCTTATCTCATTCCCCTTCATCATAGTTTTATTTTTGATTAAAAAAAATACCTTATACAGAATTATAACTTTATTAGTTGCTCTTTATTTCTTCCTGGGTTTATCCCTTGCAATGTCGAGATCAGCAATATTGGGAATAGTTTTAAGTACGGCAATAGTATTTTTTATTCTAAGAAGGAGAAGATTTTATCAGTTTGCTTTATCAATAATTATCTTAAGTCTACTTTTTATTTTTATTGAACCATTAAATGAAATCCTGCGATTATTTCTTAGAATTGAAGAAGGAGTGAGTGCAAGGGATTATATCTGGTCTATGTCTTTAAATATTATTAGGGACTATCCTGTTTTTGGGATGGGACCAGGTGTATACAAGTATAAAGTATTTAATTACTTCCCATATATGTTCGACAGCTGGTGGGGCGGACTTATGA
>JBATIA010000343.1:0-2580 GCA_049667415.1 Ignavibacteriaceae bacterium | reverse complement strand
ACTCTTTCCAGGTATTCAATTTTCTGATCATTGTGATCGATAATGTTTTTTATAACTGAGTCGTGTTCAAACTTATCCTGAAGATGATTGAGCGATTTTTTCAAAGCATCGTTAAAACGTTCTTCAGAGAATGGTTTGAGAAGGTAATCTGCTGCGTTTACTTCAAATGCCTTTATTGCATAATGATCAAATGCTGTAGTGAAAATAATTACAGGTGGCTCTTCTAAAAGCTCCAGCATCTCGAAACCACTTATCTTCGGCATCTGTATGTCAAGAAAAATAATATCAGGTTTCAGCTCGTTTATTTTTTTAATGGCATCAAAACCGTTTGAACACTCTGCTGCAATCTCTACCTCGGGATGGTTTTTGAGATAACCTTTTGTTATTTCTCTGGCTAATTTTTCATCATCTATTATTACTGCGGTTATTTTACTTTTCATTTTAACTGGAATAAATTGTTAGTGATAAAATTCGTGAATTCGTGGCAACAATATTTAGCCACAAATGCACTAATTATTACGAATTTCATTATCAATCGGTACAAATAAAGTCACACTAAAAATACCCTTTTCTTTTTTTATTTCCATTAGATCATTGCGATGATAAACTAAATTTAACCTGTCAGATATATTTTTAAGTCCAACACCGGCACCCTTTCTTGTTCTGGAAGATTCGTCAAAATTATTCTGAAGATGTATCCTCAAATAATTCTCATCTAAATTACAATTAAGTGTTAAATGAACCTTGTCCAATGTTTCATATACAGCATGTTTAATTACATTTTCAAACAAAGGCTGTAAAATCATATTAGGAATTTCTGCTTTGTTACATTCTTCGTCAATTGCTTCCGAGTATTCGAACTTATCTTCAAAGCGTATTTTTTCAATATCTAAATAAAGACGGATATTCTTTAATTCTTCGCTCAGCTTATTTTTTTCTCTTTCATTTGTTGCAAGAATATAGCGGAGAAAATCTGCAAGCTTAATTATCATTTCCTTTGCTTTTTTAGGATCAATTTCTGTTAAAGCGCTAATTGAGTTTAGACTGTTAAAAATAAAATGAGGATTTATCTGAAATTTCAGTGACTTTAATTCTGCCTGCGTGATAAGATTTTTTAATTCAGATTCTTTAACAGCCCTTTCTTTCGATTCAGAGTAATATGAAACCAGGTAGTAAAATGAAACTACCACTGCATATAACATCAGACCAACCAGAAACCGCCATAGCAAAGTGCCATAAAAAAAGTTTTGATACTTTTCTTCAAATCCGAATGCTGGAACCATAAAAATGTAAATCAGCAGAATCCATAATCCTGAAGAAATTATTGCACTAATTATGTGGCTAGTCAATAGTTTTAGTAGGCTGTTCTGCTCTATGGAAATGTACTTTGCGGGATAATGCCAGATTATTGTAAGACCGCATAACACTAACGCAGAAACTATACTTTCAATAACTGAAGCATTAAGATCCAGTTTCAGTCCAAAGTGTAAAATAAGGAAACTAATGGTAGCATAAGTGAAAGAATATAACAGAAGTACAGAGAGGTTCCTGAAATTACTTAATATAGGATTATCTTGCATCTATCTGAACTCTTACAGATAAGTCTTAACTTCACCACCGCCAAACATAGCCAATCCTTTTATATGCAATGTTTTTGATTGATCAATTACCACACTTGGATTTCTGATAGCTTTATTTGAGAAGCCGCCAAGTATAGAAGTTACATTGATTACAACATTCCATTCTTTAGGAAGAATAATTGTTGTCCCTCCGAAAATGCATAACACATCCAAAACATTATCACCATCAGCAAGCTGGCAGTTAATAAGGTTTATTTCAGAACCTCCAAAAATGGCAGTTACATTTCCTCCCTGAAAATTTCCTGATGAGATTATTTTCGTTCCGCCACCAAAGATTGAAACGTCATCAATTTTATCTTTATTTATGTTTGATGCGCCCGAAACAGCTTCTGAGCCGGAATCTAATCTTCTTTTTTTAAGGATGATATAAGCGCCGAGTGCAATTAATAGCACAGGAATAATTATACCAGCATCATAATCAATCCTGGGGAAAATTCTTGGTATTAAAAATAACGCACCGATACCAGTGAGAATTCCTCCGAGAAATTTCTTCTCGGTGTTTACAAGTACAAAGAGGCCTATAATCAGCATAATAAACGGCCAGGAAAATACTACATGTGCAAAACGAAAATGCAATATATCCATTGTGTTGAGTAAGAATATCCCTCCGAGGATAATTAATATTCCTCCAAGTAAAACCCTTTTGTCTATTTTGTTGTTATTTTCTGGCATTGTTGATTCCTTTAATTAAATCTCAACCAAAACCTATGTAAAATGCTTTTCTAAAGAAAGAAGAAATCGGTGAGTAGAGGAAAAAGCTCGGTGACTGAGGTAAAAGTGATTTTTAATTATAAAATTCTAATAATACCTTTTGAGCAAGCGCATCGCCAAGCGATGCTGCAATTTCAAAATCCTTCATTGCCAGATTTTTATCTCCAAGATAAAGATTGCACATTCCACGATAATAATAGGCTTCTGCATTTTGAGGATCTAACACATT
>JBATIA010000342.1:0-2260 GCA_049667415.1 Ignavibacteriaceae bacterium | reverse complement strand
GTATCCAACTGTAAACGATTTCCAGTTTTCACCGAATTCATTCATCAGCGCCAATAACATACTGGAATCAACACCTCCACTTAAGAGTATACCCAGAGGGACATCACTAAGTAAATGACTTTTTACTGCTTGCCGATATAACTCAAGCAGTTCTTCTTTTACCTGCGCTTCTTTTGGAACGGGATCAAAAGGCTGGGGTTTAGAATTCCACCATCTTTTAATTTCAGCATTTCCATTCTCTACAATCAGGCATGTACCGGCTGCTAATTTCTGAATTCCCTTATAAATGGTGTGCGGGGCAGGTGTATAACGATATCTTAAAAATAAATTTATCGCAGCTGGGTTGATTTCTGGTTTATGATTCAAACCAGCCAAGATTGCTCTGATCTCTGAACCAAAATAGAGTAGTCCATTTTCAATCTTATAATATACAATCTTGATGCCCATCCGGTCTCTGGCAAGAATCAACCGTTTCTTTTTTTCATCCCAGATTGCTAAGCCGAACATCCCACTCAAATGGCTAAGAACATCAATTCCCCATTGTTTATATCCGTGAACTATAACTTCCGTATCTGAGCGTGTTTGAAAGATATGTCCGTAATCTTCGAGTTCTTTTTTTAATTCCGGGAAATTATAAATTTCCCCGTTGAATATGACCCAAACTGATTTTTCCTGATCTGACATAGGCTGATGCCCGCCAGATATGTCTATTATTGAGAGTCTCCTGAATCCAAGCCCAATAGAATCTGAAATATGATAACCCTCATCGTCCGGCCCTCGATGAGTTATCGAATCAGTCATTTTTTTTATCGTTTGGTGGGAAACAGGATGATTCTCGTTAAAATAATATTGTCCGCAAATTCCACACATATTAAATTTTCTTCATTAATGTTATATCTATATTTTTATCATTCGTGAGGTTTTTACAACGTGTCCTTTTTTCCGAAATGGTAGGAGTGATCTTAATCGCTCCTTTTGTTCACTTCTGACATAATCAATAAATGCATTACCTGCAGGACACTTTTCCTTTTTAATAAATGCCGATAAATATCCAATTATATTCAGCAAACTCCCAATTAAAATCGGTTTATCAAATATTCGATAAAAGCATCTCACGAGAAAGAAAATCGGTGAATAACCCAGAGTGTAAAACATCTTTCCACTTCTATAATTTGCTTTTACTAAACTTCCCATGCCGGTTCCTGTCCGCCTGTGATGAAGTACTTTCAATTCAGCTAAAGTTTGCACATCCCAACCCATCATTCTTGCCATTATTTCCAGGTAGGCATCTTCTCCCCCGTACTTAAATGGAATATAATAGCCGATTTTTTCAAAACATTGTTTTCGAAATACCTGAATTGCTCCGGCAACACTGTTAAGGCTTATGTTTTGCGGGTACTCTTTATCATCAATACAATCTATAATTATTCCTCCTGCAATTCCCAGTTTCGGATTTGATTGAAATGAACCAAATACTTCTTCATAATAACTTTTATCTAAAGTAACATCTGCATCCAAATTACCGATAAAATCAAATTCCGCTCTTTCAAATTTACTCAGTGCTAGATTAAGAGCATTAACCTTAGAACTAAAATTGCGTTCCTTATTAGGAGGTAGAGCAATTAAGTCAATAAATTTGTACTTGTTCTTGTATTCTTCAACAATTTGAACAGTGCGATCTATTGAACCATCACTAACAATAATCCACCTCTCTGGTTTAATTGTTTGAATGAGAACTGATTGAATTGTTTTTTCTATAAATAATTCTTCATTCTTAGCAGCAGTTATTAAAACATATTTCACAGTGTTCATATTCTATTTCAAAATCAGTTTAGCAGTTCTTCATAAATTTTAATCAGATTCTTACTCTGGCTTTCCCATCTATGTCTTTGATATATTTCATACCCTTTATTTACAACCTCAGTTGCTTTAGCCCGATCAGAATAAATATTGAAAATGACATTTGCTAAATTTTCCGCATTACCGGCATCAAAATAAAAAATTGCTTCTTCATCAAAATAGTCATTAATCCCCTGAGTTCTGGGCACTACCACAGGTTTTTTCATATGTAAGTATTCAAAAATTCTTGTTGGAAAGTTGATCTGCGTAAAAGGACCAAGCCTATTAGGAATTATTCCAATATCACATTCGGGAATAATCACAGCAATCTCATCAAGTGAAATAAGACCAAAATATTTTATCGTATCATTTAAATTGAGTTCGTCAATTATCTTAAAAAGTGCCGGCACATATTCACCGT
>JBATIA010000341.1:0-7143 GCA_049667415.1 Ignavibacteriaceae bacterium | reverse complement strand
ATTATTATCTGTTAGTATTATACAAGGAATATTGAACTGGAAAATGGTACTTAAAGATTTTTCCAATTTGTCCGATGAAAGTTTATTTAAATACCTCACTTCAGTATTGCCAAATACCTGAACGCGTTTGTAGGAAAAGAGGTCTACAAACCCGGCAAGAGCTAAACCAGGTCGATGCAAATTCTGGTCTGTAATTATTCTCTCATCGTCCGGATTTTGTGACAATAGCTCCAACTTACCAATTTTCTTCGCTCTCTTATAAAAGAAACTAACTGTAATTGATTCTTTCCTGGAGATTGATTTCTCATTAATATTTATCATTTAGATCTGCTTTTCCTTTTAGATTTTAAAGTCTTCAATTGCCTTAATAATTTCTCTACAGCTACAGTAACCGATTTTGTAAATTCATCAGATTCCTCCGTAGCGACAAATGTTTGTCCCGGAATATGTATTGTTATCTCAGATTTTTTTATACTTTCATGACTGTTCTGATAACTGAGTATAACATCAGCACTTATTATATCATCATTAATTTTCAATAATGATTTTACTTCATCTTTCACAAAATCTTTCAACGTTTCTCTTGCCTTAAACTTACGTGCGGTGATTGTAATGTTCATAATTGCCTCCTAAGATTTTGGATGAGATTTTTTATATGATTGTTTTAATCTTTCTATACTTACGTGCGTATAGATTTGAGTTGTTTTAAGATTTTCGTGACCAAGTATCTCCTTTACAGCTCTAAGGTCAGCTCCGTTATCCAGCATATGTGTTGCAGAACTGTGTCTTAAGATATGAGGGCTTTTCTTTTTAATGTCAGTTACTTTGCTCAAATATTTACGAACTATGCGATAAACATATTTTTCGTAAATCTTTTTACCGGTTTTGCTTCTAACAAGTGGATCTGAATAGTTTTTTGTGGGGAATGCAAGCAGGTACTCTGCCAGATTATTTTTTGACTCTTGACCTATTGGTACAATCCTGGTTTTTGCACCCTTGCCTAAAACCCGAATTATTCCTTTCTCTAAATCAAGATCTCCAGCTTTAAGATTACATAGTTCAGATACTCGAAGTGAGCATCCATACAATAATTCAAAAATTACTTTTATTAAAAGTGGATTGTTATCTGCTTCATCTGCTAATTCAAAAGTCTTCAGAATGTTCTCAGCAGATGTAATTTCAGGAAGCTTTTTAGAAGTTTTTGGATTCCGTAGCTGCGAAGTAGGGTTTTGTTTTATTAAGTCCTCTTTGAATGCAAACCTGAATAACCCTCTTAATGAAGACAGTTTTCTTACAATGGATATTTTTTCTATCTTCTTCTCGCTTAAATGCATTAGATATGATTTGACAAAGCGATCATTTAACAATGCAACATCAGTCTTATTATTATACTCACAATATTTAATAAAATCAGAAAGATCTGCCCCATAAGATTTTACGGTATTTGGAGAATATCGTCGGATATTACGAATGTAAATAATATAACCTTCCACTAATTGTGAAATATTCATTATTTATATTATTCTAAACAATATTGATACAATTTAGGTTATGATTTGCAAAATAAATAAGTAATAAGAATGTATTCCGCGAATGCTTGAATGTAAAGTATTTATAATTTTTAAAATTACAGGTCATTAAATAGTAATTGGTTAATTAATGTTTGTTTAAAGATTTGATTGCCGGTACGTCTAAAAACCATAGACCCTCTATTACTTACCTGCTAATAAAGTAAAATTATATCTATTTATCAACTTATTTTCCATTTGCTTCATAATCCCTTTGTTTTTTTTGTTATTATCGTCAAAGTTGAGCAAATGTAATATCCCGTGAACAATTAAACGGCTAATTTCTTTGCTGTATTTTGTATTATATTTTTTTGAATTTAGTCTTGCCTCTTCGAAAGAAATTAAAACCTCTCCGTCGATTTCATTAACTTTCCTGCTATAATTAAATGTTATTATATCCGTATTATAATTGTGATTCAAATACTTTTTGTTAATCATTCTTAGTTCTGTTGAACTAATAAAGCTGATTGAAAGAAACGAAATGTTCAATTTGAATTCTAACTTTAAAGATGATATTAAAGAATGAATTGCTCTTTTATTGATTGAGGGATCTTCAGAATAAACTTGTAAGTTTTTAACCAAAATATTTCAATAATTATTTATTAAAATTTTTCTTTAATGATTCTTTAGTAATTAGTGAATACTCTACATATCGTTTTGCACTCTTTTCTATATCATTAATTTCATCTTCTCTCAAATCCCTTATTATCCTTGCGGGTACTCCGACAACAAGTTTTCCGGAAGGTACTACAAAGTTCTGTTTTACAAGAGCTCCTGCTGCAACCACTGAATTAGATTCTATTACTGCTCCATCAAGAATTATTGCCCCGATACCAATTAGACATAAATCATTTAGAGTACATCCGTGTAAAGAAACGGAGTGCCCAATAGTTACCTTATTAGCAACGCTTAGTGGATATTTTCCATTGGTAACATGTAACATAGAACAATCCTGAATATTTGTGTTTTCACCTATCTTGATGTAATGAACGTCACCCCGAATAACAGTATTATACCATACACTTGAATTATTTCCAATCTCAACATTACCTATTATTTTAACTCCCGATGCCAAAAATACATTTTTACCTATACTGGGATAAAAATCCTGGTAAGGAAATAATTTAACCTCTTCATTTAATTTGTGTACGAAGGAGGATTCCATAACTTTTTGTTCCATTTTATTAATTCCAAAGTAATGCTTCCAATTAAGACCTGCATTTTTGCAAGGATAGGAACAGAAAAGGTATCATTACTAAACCAACCTTCAAAATATCCTGTTAGACCATAAACACTTACAAATGAAGTCTCACCGTCAATCCGCAAACAATTAATTCTGTAATCTACAGCTTCGATTGAAATTGGTTCTTCCTGGGGGTAGAAATTTATTTTAGTTTTCTCTTCCTTTTCATTTACAAAACACGGGACAAAAATTGTGCTATCTGCACCTATAGTTTTCCTGGCAAAAAATAAGATAGAAAGTCCATCTTGAAGTCGTTTATCTACAAATTTAACAGAATCAAGCCATAGATGGGAATCACCATATTTTCCCTTTTGCATCTCTATCTTTAAATCATGAATAAATAAATAATTAACAAATGTTGTATCTTCACTAAAAATGCGGGCAAAAAACTTCAGTGGAAAAAATGTGGAGTCTATATAGCTTTCATAAACTTGATGAATGCTGACAAAAGGTAAATCCGGATAAGAATCTATATAAGCTACAGTTTTATAAACCGGGATATTATTAATTTTTGTCTTTTCAACAACTTTAAATCTTACTTCACCAAGCCTTAAGAAAGCGTATTTAACAACGTAGGTAAGGTCTTCACCAATTACGAGCTTTTTATTTTTATATTCCTTATCGAGATGACCTTGTGGAAAAAGATTTAAGGTGAATCCCAATATTATAATAGTAAGAAAGAAATATCTCATTTAAGATTAGAAACTTCTTTAGCTTCATCAAACAAAGTAAGTGCTTTCTTAATTTGGCTGTCAACAGTTAACATAACGGAATACCAACCTTCATTCTTCCAATAGTTCCTGGCAATCTGTGCTTTGAGTCTTGATTCAATGTACTTTCTATCAACATTATAATCATCCTCATTTAATTTAACACTTTTTGATTCAGCAAAATTTATGAATTTTTCTAAATCGGTCTTAGAGAATTCATATTCGTTTACAAACCGTAATAAATCTGATCCGTAGTTATCAATTAATTCTTTTCCTTTCTGTTCAATATAGCTCAGGCTATATTGATAGAAGATGTTATTTCTTAGGAGATTCCTGGTATAATCTGTTATTTTTTCGGATACTAAAATGTAATCAGGGGTTATACCTCCACCACCGTAAACAGTTCTGCCACTGTTTGTTTTAAATAAAGGTTTCGTGGTATCCCTTTCCGCAAAGTGTTCGATATTGTTCTCCTCTGTAAGACCACTATCATTACTACCGGAGTAATATTCTTCATATTTCTTTTTGTCCTTGAAATCTCTTTGAATTGATCTTCCGGAAGGAGTAAAATATTTTGAAATTGTGAGACGAATAGCTGAATTATCAGGAAGAGTGAATTGTCTTTGAACCAGGCCTTTTCCAAACGAAGTTTCACCAATTATCAAACCTCTATCCCAATCTTGTATAGCACCGGAAACAAT
Organism: Ignavibacteriaceae bacterium; assembly: GCA_049667415.1. Classification (GTDB taxonomy): domain Bacteria; phylum Bacteroidota; class Ignavibacteria; order Ignavibacteriales; family Ignavibacteriaceae; genus IGN2. The sequence goes on along the minus strand of JBATIA010000341.1, from coordinate 2,921 downwards.
TTCACTTGCACTTGCCGAACCGTGATTTATTAAAACGACCAAAGGTATCTTTTCATAAGCGGATGGTTTTGAAGCAAAATATTCTTCATTAGTATCTTCTCTTCTACCTTCTGTATATACTATTTTCTTTTTCCCGTCGATGAAAAGGTCTGCGATATCGACAGCCTGGCTGAGGTAACCTCCGGGATTTCCTCTTAAATCAAGAATGAGTTCGGTCATTCCATTTTGTTTCAAGTCTTTTAATGCTTCTTTTAATTCCTCATATGTTGTTTCAGAAAAACGGGAAATACTTACATATCCGATATTATCCTCCAACATTAAATGGACATCAACAGAATATAGAGGAATTTTATCACGGGTAATTTCATAATCAATTAATTCCTTTACACCTATCCTGTTTACTGAAACTCTAACCTTCGAACCAGCTTTACCTCTTAGCTTATCTCTGACCTGGTCGTTGGTAATTCCAACACAATCTTCATCATTTATTTTTACTATTCTATCTCCTGGTAAAATTCCGAGTGATTCGCTTGGCCCGCCTGTAATTGGAGACACTACAATAAGTGTATCGTTCACAATCTGAAATTCAATCCCTATCCCCTCAAAATCTCCTCTGAATGATTCTTCAACAGAAGTGAAATCCTTTGCAGAAATGTAGAATGAATGTGGATCAAGATCATCCAGTATTCCTTTAATTGCACCTTCGACGAGCTTTGGTGTATCAACCTCTTCTATATAATATCTTTGAGTATAGGAAAGGACATCATTAAGCTTACGTACCCCATCTCTTAGATTATCATCGGAAAATATTTTTTCTAATTGAATACCAAGTACAATACCCGCAGTAAGAATAATGATAAGTACTGGTATCTGAAATAATTTTTTCATTTAATCTCCAGTTAAATAATTCCTGCAAAAAATAAGTTAAATAATATAAAAATGATACAAATCATTTAATCACCGGTAATATAAGATGAAGAAAGACTAAACTTGTGGTTTCATCTGTGGAAAGAATATTACATCTCTAATAGATGATTGATTCGTTAGCAGCATCACTAATCGATCAATGCCGATTCCAAGTCCAGCCATAGGAGGCATACCATATTCCATAGAGCGAATAAAATCTTCATCTACCTGGTGGGCTTCTTCATCTCCAGCCTCTCTCATTTTTACCTGATCTTCGAACCTTTTTCTTTGATCAATAGGATCATTCAATTCGGAAAATGCATTGCATATTTCTCTACCGGCAACATAACCTTCAAATCTTTCAACTAATCCATCCTTCCTTCGGTGCTTTTTAGCAAGGGGTGAAAGAATTAGTGGATAATCTACCACAAAAGTTGGTTGAATTAACTCCGGTTCAACAACCTGGCTGAATATCTCATCGACAAGTTTAGCTTTACCATGCAGATCAGCTACTTCAATACCAATATTTTTTGCTAAAGATTTTAAATCATTTTCTGAAGCGGATAATATATCTACTCCTATTCTATCTTTAATAGCCTCGACATAGTTAATTCGTTTCCAGGGTCTATTAAAATTTATTTGTTTTCCTTCAAAAGAAAAATCAAGGTTTCCAAAAACTGATTGACAGACTGACTCAAAAATTTCTTCAACTAAATTCATCATCCATTCATAGTCTTTATAAGCGACGTAAAGTTCAAGCATTGTAAATTCGGGATTGTGGGCCCTGTCCATCCCTTCATTCCTAAAGTCCTTTGATATCTCATATACACCATCAAATCCACCAACTACCAATCTTTTAAGATAAAGTTCATCAGCAATTCTTAGATACAAATCAATATCAAGTGCATTATGATGTGTAACGAAAGGTCTTGCAGCAGCTCCGCCATAAAGCGGTTGCAGAACCGGTGTTTCTACTTCCAGATATCCTTTTTCATCAAGAAATTTTCTTGTCGCAGTGATGATTTTTGATCGCTTTATAAAAACATCCTTTACCTGGGGATTAACTACCAAATCAATATAACGCTGACGGTATCTTAATTCCTTATCGGCAAATTGATCAAAAATTACTTTGTTTCCCTGCTCGTCTTCAGCCTCTTTTGCTATTGGTAAAGGTTTGAGGGATTTAGAAAGAAGCGTTAATTCTTTTACATGAATCGATATTTCACCTGTTTTGGTTTTGAACACGTAACCTTGAATACCAATTATATCTCCAATATCCATTAAACGGAATGCATCATAGCTTTCACCAATATCATCTTTCTTTAAGTATATCTGGATCCTTCCCTTCTGATCCATTATATGTGCGAATGATGCTTTGCCCATCCGCCTCAATGCCATTATTCTGCCAGCAATTTTAACATCTTTGTTTTCAAAAGATTCAAAATTCTTTTTAATATCATCCGAGTAAGAATCCGTTTCATAAGAATAAGCAAAAGTTTCGATTCCCTTTTTCTTCAGTTCTTCAAGTTCCTCGTATCTTCTTTTGATTAGCACATTAATATCAGTTTGATTATTTTCCACTATACCTCCGTAAAGAATCAGTGAGCGTATTTTTCTCTAATAATTTGAATTTCCTGTGATGTTAAGTTTCTGTATTTACCTGGCTGTATATCCAGTTTAATTCCGGCATAGCTGACGCGAATTAAATCCACAACTCTATAATCCAACCTGCCGAACATTCTTTTCACAAACCTGTTTCTTCCTTCCTCGCAGAATACCATAACCACTTTTTTATCTTTAATTTTAGGAAAAGATAATTTTATGAATTTACCGAGTTTTCCATCGAGCTTAATTCCATTTAAAAGTTTTAACTTGTCTTTCTCCTCTAGTGGCTTATCTAATTTTACTTCGTATTCTCTTGGAACTTTATTACCCGGATGAGTAAGCAGTTGTGAAAATTCACCATCATTAGTAAGAAAGAGAAGTCCTATAGTATCGTAATCCAGCCTTCCGAC
>JBATIA010000340.1:0-7122 GCA_049667415.1 Ignavibacteriaceae bacterium | reverse complement strand
CAGCTTGGGAAGCTGACACTCTACCAACTGAGTTACGCCCGCAATTCCAATAAGAACTTAAAATAAATTTAATATAAAATTAATGCTTTTCGATTGCATCTCAAACCAGCTTTGGCTAATCTTTAATTATTAGATTCTGTTTCATTGTGAATTGAAATTTCCCTTAACGATTCAAAATGGAATAAAGTAGTTGAATTGTATTGAATTTTGATTATATTTAAGCAGTTTATTTCAAAAACTGCGGTACTTTTATTGCAGTTTAGCAATTAGTTTAACTATAATTTTCCGTGGGAGCGAGGGCAAAAAGCTCCTAACTAAAATAATATATTTTTAAAAGTAATATCTTAAACTAAGATATTGAAGGATGCTATGCTTACAGGTATTATTATCTTTTCGATCGTAACACTGGTTACTCTTTACCTTCTTCTTGGTGCCAGGCAGTCTTAAAAGTTTAAATTTACTTACTTTTAAGTTGCAAGGATTATCAATCCTTTGTACTAGGATTATTTAGTAATTCATAATTCATCTTTCCAGGAAAGCTTTTCTTTTGTCTGCTAAGTAATAGTATTTGGATTAGCTTATCTACTCAATTATTTTTTAAGCTAACTCTTAAAAAATGTATTAATTTCTCATTTAGATAAATCTTACCAAGCAGTAAAAGATATTCAGGGGATTTTATGTAAAGGTTTGAAAGTTAGTTACTGTATTGCTCGATGGGTGTTATAAAACTAGCCAAAGCTTCTTCAATTGAGTCATATTTTTCAAAAATCTCTATTGCTCCAGTTAAATGTAGGACGGAATGATTAAACCTTCCTAACTTAACTAATTTTAACGTACCACCTTTTGCACGAACTTTTTTCCAGATAACAACCAAAACACCAACAAATGTAGAATCAATAAAATCACATTCATTTAATGAAATTATTATGTTATAAAAGCCTTTCTCTATTTCATCATCAATTAAACTCTTAAATTCAATTGCTTCCTGAAATGTAGCTTTTTGCATCTGTATTGATGTGATCAAATAACCGCAATGATGCCGAAAATTAAAATTATTCATTTTGCCCTCAAGTGGAATAGTTTTACGGATTTGAAATCCCAATAACTGTGCCACTGATGATTTCCAAATTTTTTTTATTCCACTAGGTCTTAATTGTGAATGGTTAAGCAAGTTTTATCAATTTAAAAGCTGGCTTAATTCAAATAAATTGAATTGGTTTTATATTGATTTTAGAACTAGATTTAGAAAAATTATTGTATCATTATTGGCAATTGTTTCTACTATCGTATCATAACAAAACAAACAAAAATATAGTTCTGAAAATATTAACTCTAATCTATGATTTGTTGATGGAATAAACATTGATATAGTAATTCTGAGATTTTGGGCGAAAATCTTTACCATTATTAGTTAAACTCCACTAACAGGATATTAAACTCCTGTTCTTACATTAAAATATTCGTGAGGGATATTATGCAAATTTTTGTTAGTAGTAAGAGATGGAATTTTTATATAATATCTGTTGAGATAGTCACTATAGGAATTCTTACAGCATTTTTGTTCTATAATCCTAGTGTGAATCATAATGTTGGAAAAAAAATCATACTGATTAACGATGGACTTATTTATCAAAAAGGTGAGTCACATCCATTCACAGGAAGAATTCTGGATACACTTCAAAAAAAGATAATAATTGAATACGATGTGGTTAATGGATTGAAAAATGGAGAATTTTTTCTTTCTACTTTAGATGGAATACATACTGTTTATGGTTTCATTAATAATAAAAAAAATGTTGGTACCTGGCAGTATTATTATGACGATGGACAATTGGAATGTACAGGTAATTTTAATGATGATAAACCAACCGGTAAATGGGTTTGGTATTATCAAAACGGTGTAAAGAAGTCTGAAGGTATTTATATCAAAGGGAAACCTGAAGGGAAGTGGATTCAATACGATCAATTCGGTCAACCTAATTTGATCATAAAATATCAGGCGGGGGAGTTACTTAGTATCGTAAAAATTAATAAACCAAATTTATTATGACCGGATTTATATTAGACTAATTCTTCATATCCAGTGCATTTTATTATTTTAATTGATTGTATCAGGGATCCTATTCTTAACTAGATTATTTGATCGACTGATATTTTCATTCGATATTCTTTGATAAGTTATTTCATAGCCAATAATATCTGAATCTTCATACTTACTACTTATTTAAACTCTTCTTAAACACATTTCACTCTTTAATATCCCCTAGCGATTATTTAAACATTTATATAGTGATTTTTATATGACAATCCTGACGGAGACAATGAACACTGTATCATTATTGACAATATTCTCTGTATTAGAATCATAATTGAATAAAAAGTTAGAAATCGGATAAAAAATAGCACTTTAAATAAAATGTTCGTGGAACAGAGCTTGACTATCGATGCAGAAGATTTTATACAGAAAATTGTACTTGGTCCTTCTAAACTGTCCTTCGAATATAAGACACCAATTACTTTTTAATATCAAAATTATTTTAAAATTTAAAATGGACTATCAAGTAAAAAAATATAAACTAATCGTTACAGTAATTTTCTTTCTAATGATTTTCACAGCAATACTAAGCATATCAATTTTTAAGAATGAAGAATTGCAACAAAACCAATCCAAAAATAACGTAGTTCTTAATGATGGACTTATTTATGTCGGGGAAGAGTCTATTCCATTTACTGGTAGGATGTTTGACACGCTCGATAACAAAATGATGGTAGAATTTGACGTAGTTAATGGATTAAAAAATGGTGAATTTTTCCTTTTCTCACCTTCTGGAAAATTAAAAGCTTATGGTTTTATTGAAAACAATAAAAAAGTTGGAACCTGGGAATACTATCATGAAAATGGTCAATTAGAAAGTACCGGTGGTTTTAACAATGATAAACCAAGTGGGAAATGGGTTTGGTATTACGAAAATGGTACTAAGAAATGTGAAGGTATTTACTTGAAAGGTATGCCCGAAGGTAATTGGATGAAATATGATAATGAAGGATATCCAGGATTAGTTATAAAGTTTTGTGCAGGAGAAGTACTTAGCATGGTCGAGATACAAAAACCAAAGTTGATATAACTCGTTCTGTATTTAAATAAACGCATCCTTTATCAGTTTTGCCTGTTGCTGAAGAGCAATTTTATTAGAACCAACGGCAGGGCTTGCACTCTCTAACCTTCCGACATAAACTAACTCACAATCCTCAGGCAAATCACCTCTTAATTTGTGATACAAGAAATTCCATGCACCCATATTTTTTGGTTCTTCCTGCACCCATTTTACTTTCTTAACCGATTTGTATCGTTTAATAATTTTTTGAATTTTCCCTGATGGGTAAGGGTAGAATTGCTCGAGTCTTATTATTGCTGTTTTGGAAAAATTATTTCCATTTTTGTACTTAAGAAGATCGTAGTAAACCTTGCCACTTGTTAAAATAATATGGTTAATCGAATCAGGCTTTTTAATGGAATCATCATCCAATACCTCTTCGAATTTTCCATTAATAAACTCTTCTTTCGAGGATTTAGCTTCAGGTAATCTGAGAAGACTTTTGGGTGTCATTATTACAAGAGGCATTTTCATTGCAGCCTTTATTTGCCTTCTTAAAAGATGAAAGTATTGTGCAGGAGTAGTTACATTACATACTTGCATATTGTTCTCAGCACAGAGAATTAGGAATCTCTCCAGACGTGCACTGGAGTGTTCAGGTCCCTGACCTTCAAAACCATGCGGAAGAAGTAAAACAAGATTGTTTGGCAATTGCCACTTTTCAAAAGAAGAAACGATAAAGTTATCAATAATAATCTGGGCTCCATTCGCAAAATCACCGAACTGTGCTTCCCATAAAACCAGAGCTAGAGGATCGGCAACACTATAACCAAACTCAAAACCAAGAACAGCTGCTTCAGAAAGGAGACTATCTAAAGCTTCAATATTAGCCTGCTTATCACTAAGATGATTAAGTGGAAAGTACTCTGCACCGGTTTTAATATCTGTGAATGCAAGATGTCTCTGGCTGAATGTTCCTCTAACACTATCCTGACCACTTAATCTTACTGGTGTTCCTTCTAGGAGAAGACTTCCGAATGCTAAAGATTCTGCAAATGCCCAATCTGCCTTTGCGGAGCCATCAAGAAGTTTTCTCCTGGATTCAAGAAACTTAGATAATTTTGGATGACCGTTAAAATTATCAGGTATTGTTGTCAGACCTTTAGTTATAGTTTCTAAATTTTCTTCACTTATAGATGTATTTCTTTCGTGCTGCGATAACGCAAGTTCATTTTTAGTAACCGCGAGTGTTAGATCTCCCTCAAACCTTTTAACTTCCTTTCTTATTTTCTCTATAGAAAAGTTCATTCTCTTGTGCAAATCGTCATAGAATCTGTTTACTTCAATTTCGTTTGTTGTTCCTTCTTCAATTAATCTTTTTTGATAAATTTCTCTGACCGAAGGATGGCTTTTTATTTTTGCATAAAGAAGGGGTTGGGTAAAACCAGGTTCGTCACCTTCGTTATGTCCATGTCTTCTATATCCGAAAAGATCAATTACAACATCCTTCTTAAATATTTTTCTGAAATCGAAAGCAAGTTTTGCAACCCATAGTGCTGCTTCGGGATCATCACCGTTAACATGAAATATCGGTGCCTGAATCATCTTGGCAACATCAGTAGCATATTGTGATGAGCGTGCTTCATCTGGAGTAGTTGTAAACCCAATTTGGTTATTTACAATAATGTGAATGGTTCCACCTGTTCGGTATCCGCTTAACTGAGATAAGTTAAGTGTTTCTGCTACAATACCTTGTCCTGCAAATGCTGCATCACCGTGAATCAATAATGACATTACCTTTACGTGGCTTTTATTATCTCCCATTCTGGTTTGCTTTGCTCTCACAATACCTTCCACAACAGGGTTTACCCATTCAAGATGACTGGGATTTGCGGCTACAGAGACATCAATGCTCTTCCCTGTTTTTGTTTTGTAATTTCCTGTTGCTCCAAGGTGATATTTAACATCTCCGGAACCAGCAATAGAATTCGGATCGGGAATATCTTCAAACTCTGCAAAAATAGATTCATAAGGCTTCCCAATGATATTTGCCAATACATTCAATCGTCCCCTATGAGCCATTCCAAAAACAACTTCCTTTATGTTTTCATTTGTAGCTTCATTAAGAATTAAATCCAGAACAGGAATCAAGGTTTCTGATCCCTCAAGTGAAAATCTTTTATGACCAATAAATTTGCTGTGCATAAAATGTTCGAATGACTCAGCTGCTGTTAATTTTTGTAGAATATCTTTTTTTGTTTTGATATCAAATTCCGGGGAGTTCTTAACGGGTTCCATTTTTTTCTGTAACCATGCTTTTTCTGCTGGATTCTGGATATGCATATATTCAACACCGATTTTATCGCAATACGTTTTTTCAAGGATGTTCATAATATCACGAAGCGTCGCAGTATTCAGGTTACCAAATCCACCTGTTATGAATTGTCTGTCCAGATCCCAGATAGTCAAGTTATAACTCGATGGATCTAATTCGGCATGGTATTGTATCTTCGAACCAAGTGGGTCAAGATTAGCGATTAAGTGACCTCTGACCCGGTAGAGATTAATTAATTGAAGTACTTTTGCTTGTTTTACAATTTCCTCTGTGTTGGCAGTTGTTTCAAAAACGCCCGGTTGGTAATCTGTCTGCCACTTTAGTGGTTTGAAAGGAAGCATTAACGTTTCAAAAATTTCCTCATAAAAATCATTTTTACCGAGAAGTAATTCATTTATTTCTTTAAGGAATAAACCTGATTCCGCACCCTGAATTATTCTGTGATCATAAGTGCTGGTAATATTCATTACCTTGCTGATGCCAAGGGTTGAAATTGTAGTTGGAGACATTGCCTGGTATTCAGCATTGTATTGAATGGCACCGGTAGCTATAATTGTCCCCTGACCAACCATTAGTCTTGGTACTGAAGCTACAGTTCCAATAGTGCCGGGATTTGTTAGAGTAATTGTTGTTCCAAGAAATTCATTCGGATCGATAGTCCCTTTCCTGGACCGTGAGATAAGATCATCAAACGCATTCCAATATTCTTTGAAGTTAAGTCTGTTTGCAGATTTTATATTTGGGACAATTAACGATCGGGATCCATCTCTTCTTTCAATGTCGATAGCCAATCCAAGATTTACATCTTTCCTCTTAATTATTTGAGGTTTTCCATCAAGAACTGTAAAAGCATTATTCATTGCTGAAATTGATTTTACTGCCTTAAGAATTGCCCAGCTGATAAGGTGAGTGAAGGATATCTTTCCACTTTTAACTTTTCTAAGATAATTGTTGATTAGAGTCCTGTTTTCCTCCAGCAGTTTAACAGGGATTGTCCTTTGAGAAGTTGCCACAGGGACTGACAGACTTGTCATCATATTATCTAAAATCTTTTCAGAACTGCCAGCAATTATTTGAGTTTCATCATTCTCACCAGGTTGGGGTAAAAGAGTACTATTGGATTGTAACGAGTATGTATTAGAAAAATTTTTACCATTGCCATCTTTATTTGAAATGTCTCCAAAGAATTTTCTCCACTGTTCCGGAACTTGTTCAGGATTTTTTGAGAATTGATTATACAGTGACTCAACAAACCATGTATTAGCACCAAACTTTTCGAGTTCTTCTTGTTGTTTCTTGGATAAACTTTTACTTTTCATTTTGTTCAGTTAGTTTTTATCTTTTTTAGTAATTTATAAAACAAATTTGAAACTTAATATGTATCGTTAAATCAATTATTTATACTATGAATAAAACTGCTTCTCTTAATAATATAAGACGTGAATATAAACTAAACAAATTATCCGAGGAAACCGTTCATAAAAGTCCATTTATTCAGTTTGAAAACTGGTTCAACCAGGTTATGAAAATGGGTTTAATAGAACCAAACGCTATGATACTGGCAACGGCTGACAAAAATGCAAAACCTTCAGTCAGAGTAGTATTAATAAAGGGAATAAGCAATAGGGGAATCACATTCTTCACAAATTATAAAAGCAGGAAGGGTCAGGAATTATCACAAAACTCATCGGC
>JBATIA010000339.1:0-1722 GCA_049667415.1 Ignavibacteriaceae bacterium | reverse complement strand
CCGTAACTGTTCTGTCTGCTGCACTTGTTATGCATCTGAGATGCAGCATTTGTTTATTGCTTGATAAGCTCTCAAGAAAAGAATCAAAGAATTCAGTTTTGTTTTGAAGATTCATTTTTCTTCCCCTGATAAGAATATCTCTAAGATCGAAATTCTCTCCGCCCATATATTCGCTTTTATTTAACATTTTGTTTTCCTTTCTGTAATTAGACATTCATTCTTTCTGGTGTTAATCTAAATCGAAAAAGGGAGGGAGTTGTCAGGGAATTGTCAGTGTGTTGTAAAATTCAGGTACGGTTCATTTTTAAGCTGATAATCATACTCTAAAAGCATTTTAAGGTAGTGTTTTACATCACCATTTGCTTCTGTTGGAAGATTTCTGATCAGGGTTGTGTTGATTGGAATGAATTCACCATAAATGTTGATTTTAACTTCTTTTTCCGCGATAACTTTTCCCAGCTCAATTGGTTCGAATCCGCTTTGTAAAGATTCTTCAAGAAATGCATCTTGTAAATCTATAGGAATTGTAAATATTAATTCAAATTCACCATGCTGCCCACCAAGTAATAACCATGGTGGGATGTTGAGGTTATTTACATATTTCAATGCTGTGTCATCAATTGCATTTAACCAATCGTAACCCATTTCAAATCCAAAATTATTCAACCGCGTAAGTTGATCGACAGTTGAAAAAAATCCATCGCTTGTATCCATGCAACAAGAAGCATATTTATTAATCACACTGCAATTTTTTATTTGAGCGAATGGTTTATAATTAATATATGAATGCGTTTGCGACACTAATTTTGAAATCGCAAAAGCATTTCCAATTCCGAGTTTGCCGGATGAATAAATAATATCAACAGGTTTGCATCCAACTCGGGATAAAGTATTTTCATTTTTAATTATTCCAATTGCGGTTCCTGTTAATATAAGATTCTCACCTTCATTAGTATCGCCGCCTAAAACAAAAGTATTATAAGCCTTACACGCATCAGAGATACCTCTTTGAATTTCTGTAACTTTTTCATCACTGAAGTTTTTAGGAATAATTTCTGAAACCAGCATTCCGATAGGCGATGCACCAACTGCAGCCAGGTCACTCATATTAACTGTTACAATCATCCATCCTATTAAATATGGATTATCATACAATCCAGTTGAGATTTCCTCAGAAATGCTGTCAGTGGTTACAGCAAGTTTGGTGTTATCATTTAATTGAATGATTTCTGCATCACTCTCATGCGGTTTGTTCAACTGAACAGGTGATCTTTCAAAAGACTCAATCAATTTATTGATTGCTTTGTTTTCCAATATTGAATTTAATTGATACATACTTTTATTAACCTCGGTATTACAGAAAACTCAACACTTTTTGTTGAAATTACTTCTCCGTCAAACTCTACTGCAAATTCTTTATCTGATGTTATTTTTACTCTACCCGTTCTCCAGAATTTTTTATTTAAAGAAGTGTCAGACTTCTTTTTGCTCAGATTGTAAAACAGGTTGAGCAGTTTTACTTTCGATAATGATTCATAGAGATGAACATCAAACAAACCATTATCAGGCAAAGGATCAGACTGATATCGAAGCTTGCCTGTAAAAAACGATGACTTAATGATTCCCAAATTTGAGATATTTGCTGTAAATGATTCATTGTTGCCTCCTATTGTTACTTTGAAGTTTTTGTAGTTTAGAATGTTTTTAATCACAGTATAAGTT
>JBATIA010000338.1:0-9954 GCA_049667415.1 Ignavibacteriaceae bacterium | reverse complement strand
ATGACAGCCCAGAGTTTGGAATTACTCAGTTTATAAAATGCCCCGACAGGATTTCTCTGTGTGGTTCTGCCAATAAGTATTTCTGCAATTAAAACGGGAAGACCAATTACTGCAATACATATCAAATATACCAGAACGAATGATGCACCACCATTTTCACCTGTTATATATGGAAACTTCCAAATGTTTCCTAAACCAATTGCTGATCCGGCTGCTGCTAAAATAAATCCGACTTTTGAGCCCCAAACTTCCCTTGATTGCTGCATATTAGACTCTGGCTAATTGTTTGTTGATTATGTCTATTGAATTATTCTTAAAATTTTGGTTTGGAATATGAGAACTTTAGCCGTTAATTTCAAACAATAATTGGACAAGATTATCGAAATCTCAAAAAAGATTGTATTATTTTTTTATTACAATGAAATTAAAATATTATCCATATATATTAAAACTTAAAGAGCAATTCACAATTTCGGTTAACTCAAGGAAGACAACTCCGGCAGTTATGGTTGAAGTAGAGCATGATGGACTAACTGGTTATGGCGAAGCTTCACTCCCACCTTATTTATCAGAGGACCAATCGAGTGTAATTAATTTTCTTAATAAAGTAAATTTTGATTCTTTCAATGATTTTACAGATATCGACTTTGTTCTGGACTATATTGATACCATTGCAGAAGGAAATTATGCAGCGAAAGCTGCCCTGGATATTGCTTTACACGATTTGTTAGGGAAGTTGTTAGGAGTTCCTTTGTATCAGCATCTCAGTATTATCAAGCGGGATAATATTTTTTCTTCATTTACAATTGGATTAACTGATCTGGAGAAAATGGAGCAAAAGATTGATAATGCATCAGAATTTAAATTTCTGAAAGTGAAACTTGGTTCTGAAAATGATAAAGAAATATTTTTAGCAATAAGAAGACATACTGATAAACAGCTATTCATAGATGTTAATCAGGGCTGGGCAGACAAATTTTTTGCTCTCGATATGATTAATTGGCTTGCAGACCAGAATGTAATTCTTATTGAACAGCCTTTACCTAAAGATAACATCAGGGATGCAAGTTGGTTAGTTGAGAGAAGCCCTTTACCGATAATAGCCGATGAGGCAGTACAAGTATTGAGTGATCTGGAAAAAAATAAAGACATTTATTCCGGCGTTAACATCAAGCTAATGAAAGCCGGGGGTATAAGGCAAGCTTACCGGATGATGCAAAAAGCCAGAGAACTAAATTTAAAGATTATGATTGGATGTATGACAGAAACTTCCTGTGCAATTACTGCAGCTTCTCATTTGTCACCCCTATCCGATTGGGTGGATTTGGATGGTGCCGAACTAATTTCAAATGATTTATTCACGGGAATGAAACTTAAGGGCGGTGCTGTATGCATTCCAAATTTACCAGGGCTAGGTGTGGAAAAAATTACAAAATGAAAATAAGGCAGCTAAAAATGGAATTTATTATTCAGTAAATATGTTTAAATTTCAGTTGCTAATAATTAACAATTAAGGAAAAACAATGGCAAAAAATTACGTTTCAAATAAGGATGAAACCGTAAGAATGTTCGAGAGTGATTTTTTGGAATTCTTTTCCAGAGTTCACTTTACTGTTCCACTCTTTGTTTATGTACCCGTAATTCTCATACTAATGTATTTGTCAATTTTTGATTACAAAATATCTTCTCTAAATAATTTTATACTATTAATAAGTGGAGTTGCAGCATGGTCCTTAGCTGAGTACTTACTTCATCGTTTTGTATTTCATCATAAAGCTAAAAGTGAATTTGGAAAAAAAATACACTTTATGTTTCACGGTGTACATCATGACTATCCAAGCGATTCAAAGAGGCTTGTAATGCCGCCATCCGTCAGTATTCCACTTGCTTTATTGTTCTTTTTCTTTTTCAGACTGATTTTTGGTCCTTACCTAATGATGCCTTTCTTTTCAGGTTTTATTTTGGGCTACTTGTTTTATGATATATCTCACTATGCTATTCATCATTTCAACATGCACAGTAAGTTCTGGCTGGCAATTAAAAATCATCATATGCTTCATCACTATCAGGATGAATACAAAGGTTACGGCGTAAGCTCACCTTTTTGGGATGTTGTATTCGGGACTACTTTTAGCAAAAAGAAAAATTAAATTAGTATCTCGCACGGTAAATTTATGTCAGGGGTATTACGCAAACTGTTAGTTGTCGAAGATAATCGGGAAACTCAGCTTATTATCAAAGTTGCACTTCGGGATAGATATGAAGTACAAGTTGTGGGTAATGCGAGTGATGCGATTTCTATATTGCTGAATAATAGTTTTGATCTTGTCCTACTTGATTTAAACCTTGAGGGTAAAGATGATGGCAAGACTATATTAATGAAGATTCGTGAGGAAATGAAAAACCATGTACTGCCTGTTATTATCGCTACAGCATATGATCTTAAACCCGAAGACGAAAAATTCTACCATCAAAATGCTAATGGATTTATTCCAAAACCATTTGATAAAAAAGACTTACTTGGAATTGTGAATAAAGTATTATCAAAAAAATAAATCATTTTTTGTAGGGTTTATCTAACATAATTTTGAAAATGATTTTTTAAAAAAATCAAATTCATTTTGATGAATGAAAAGAAAAACCTTCAGCTCATAAAATCTGGTAACCCTTTTGTTGATAAAACCTGGGGAGGATTTTATGAGGGTGGAACCTACTTTGTAATCGGTCCGCCAAAATCTGGAAAAACAATTTTGGCTTTACAATATGCATTAAAGGCCAATAGTAAAAAGGATTCTTGTCTTTATCTTACCACATTTAATCTGAACGATTTAATAATTAATTCTTCAGTTATTGACCTTGACCTGCAAAACTATCTAGATCAGGGGATAATCACTCTAACAAGATTGACTATTCCAAAAAATATTAAACAATCTGATGACTTTGATTCTGAGCTTAGAAATTACTTTGAGGATTTAAGGAAATTAATAGAATTATACTCACCTACCAGGATTGTAGTAGATGAACTTTCACCTTTAATAAAACATAATAATTTAAAACTAATTAATGAATTATTTCTTGAATTTAATAATTATCTTTCTGAACGAGGAATTACTGGTCTTCACTTAATAAGAGAAGATCCAGAAATATTTGAAATATCATCGTCACTATCAAAATTATCAACGGCTTATATTTATCTATTTAAAACTGAAGAGTTGGTTGATAAATTAAATCCTGGGACGATGATTATTACCCCAAATATTGGTCACCCTGAGGGAAAATTCTCCTCAAAATATTATATTGAAGTTGGTTCCGGGCTCAGAATTATTAGCAAATAGTTTTAATCTATTTCTTGTTTTAAAGGAAAAGTTGAAAGTTTAGTTTCTTTGAAAATAGTTCAAAAAAGGCGTTGATATTTATGATAAAAAAATTATCGATTAGGTAGGTTTTTACTTAAATATTTTCTTCATATATAAAAAATTCTCTTTGAGGCATCTAACTATTGTTTATTCTGCTTAATCGCTTTTTTATAATCCGAACATCCCGATTATATTTGGTTCATTTTAATGCCTGATTATTGGCTTATTTAGCTATATTTTGCATAGCTTTATTTACGTGGCAATATTTAGGTGTTTATTTTTTCAGTTCACTTAGATCGGCCAAAATCCTGTGTTGGTGGCATAATTATTGACCAAATTGATGTTTAGAAATAACTTCTGAAGCCCAAAAAGTGATTGCATTTTTATGTTGTCAAGAACTTTGAGTCAGGTAATCAATTGAGCATCATGTTAAAAGTAGTATAATTTAAAAAACAAAAGAAATTAATCAGAAGAAAAGTGATAAAATGTCTGAAGCAATTATAAAACACATCACGCAGCCAATCTACATTTATGAAAAAGAAAGTCTTAGATTTTTAGATGCAAATGATGCAGCTTTGAAACTATATGGATACTCGTTAGAAGAGTTGCAGCAAATGGATATTTCTGACCTTTACACACCCGAGGATATTCAAACATTGCTGGATACTTCACTGGAAATACTAAAAGAGGGAGAGTTTAGTAAACCATTTAAACATAGAAAAAAAGATGGTAGTTATGCTCAGGTAAAAATTAATAGAATCAGTTACAAACACAATGAGATTGATGCATTTCTTAATATTTTGGAAGATGTTTCTTCATCATCTGAGCTTGAGAAGAAAAAGCAAGTATTTAAAACTGCCTTTGATAATACTGACGATATGATTTTTATAACTGATTCTGAAGGAATTATAAATTTTGTTAATGAACAGACCAACAAAATATTGGGTTTATCTGAAGCAGATTTGATGAACAAATCTATAACAACACTTTGCGATGAAGAAGATAAATTGTTTATTAACGACTCTGTATTTCACTCCCACATTAAAGAAACAGTTACATTCACAATACAACTAAAAACTTCGGAAGGTAGTTTTGTACAGAGTGATGTTGTGTCCACACCTATTTATGATATTAATAATACAGTCGATTCATTTGTTTTAATTGCGAAATCTGTTTCTGAGCCTAAGAGTATTTCTTCAGAGAATAATAAAGAAAGTGGAGAGCTGCATAAGATTAAGTCCCCTGAAAGATTAGGATTTGCAAAGCCTGAGCCTATTCATCAGAGTAATACTTTTTTTGCTGGAATATTTCACGAGCTACTCACACCGATGAATGTAATTTTAGGTTTTACTCAGGAATTAACAGAAAGCCTAGAGAACCCCTCACCTGAACAAAAGGAAGCTATAGATATAATAAATCAGAATCGACTTTCTCTTCTTTCGTTAATGAACTCAATCATCGAATATTCTGATATTCAGTTTAATAACTCAGATACTGAAGCTTCTGAAATTTCTATTACTGATATTATAGAGAGCTTCGATAAAAATATAAATGACATTACTGGTGTTAAAGATCTTAAGTTTGCGTATGGCAAGATATCATCCTCATTAAAGTTTTTCTCAGATAAAAAGCAATTTTTGAGTTTGCTTAACAACCTGTTCCGTCTTATTAGCAAAGTTACTACCCAGAAGAAAATATATTTCTCAGCGTATCCGGTAGAAGATGATAGTTTTAATATATCAGTTTCAGATGGTTTTGGAAGATCGTCTGCGCCACTAATTGAGACCCTAAAATTATTGTTCATCGAAAATAAAGATCCCAAGTTATTCGGTCTCTCTAAATTATATACTCAAATAATAAATTCTTTACTAAATAAGCTAAATGGTCAGTTCATTGTAGTTAATGGGAATACAGACAAGGCCGATATCGCATTCAAATTTCCTTTAAAATTCGAGGGAAAAAATGAACCTTTAGCTGTTAAAGAGGATAAAGAACTTGTTGAGCCGGAAGTAGAATCTAAAGTGGAAGAAACAATTGAAAGTACTATCGAAGATACTGAACCTGAACATATTACTGTAAGTGAAGAAATTGAAATTGAAGAAGAAGGAATCAATTCTATACAGACGGAAACCGTAAATTCAATTCAACCTGATGAATTAAAGCAAGAACAACAGGCGCAAATAGTACAGGAAGTTAAAGAACCTGTCCAGGAGGAGGCAGTATCTGTAAATAATAAAACAGAAGCCACAACCGATAAAAAGAATGGTTTATCATCTTTAAGATGTCTTTATATTGAAGATCAGGTTGATTCTCAAATCCTTTTTAAGGTTCAAATGAAAGATTTAAGGAATATTCAGTTTGCATCAAGCTTTGAGGAAGCTCTACCCCTTCTTGAATCGAGTGATTTTGACTTTATTATTATGGATATTAATCTTCAGGGTGAATACAATGGTATAGATGCGTTGAAAGTTATTCACCAGATCCCAAAACTCCAAAAAGTTCCTATCATAGCAGTTACCGCCTACGTTTTACCAGGAGATAAGGAAAAATTTATTTCAACCGGCTTCACCGATTTTATTTCCAAACCTATCTTTCGCGATAAGTTGCTGGAATCCCTGAAAAAGATTTTCTTTAACTAGTTTCATTTTAACCCCAGATATAACCTGTTTGGTTCAATCTTTACCTATTGACTTATTCCTTTTTATAAATTAAATTACCATACAAATGTATGGTATTTAATTATATATGGATAAGATTATTCAGAGATGAAAAAAGATTTAACAAAAATCCAGAAGGATATACTCAATTTTTTAATTGATCAGATAAAGGGAAAGGAATACCTCCGACCCTGGCTGATATTGCCAAGCATTTCGGCTATAGGAATAGAGCCACAGTCCAACAGCATCTTGGAGCGATTGAGAAAAAAGGATTCATAAAAAAGAATCCAAAACTTTCCCGGGGTATTGAACTTACCCTGGAGGATAAATTCTTTGTTCCAAGACCTGTTCTTGGAGAAGTTGCAGCCGGTAATCCGCTTACAATTTATCCTGATGCAATTGATACAATTGAACTTCCCACAATTGCACGTATGCCGAAGGATTCCTTTCTGCTCAGGGTAAAAGGTGATAGTTTGAAGGATGCGTATATTTTTAGCGGTGATATTGTAATTGTAAATCCCAACCTCGAGCCAAAAAACGGGCAGATTGTAGTTGCAGTCCTTGATGATGCAGCAGTTGTGAAAAGATTTTATAAAAAGAAAAATGAAATAGAACTTATTTCAGAAAATCCTGAGTTTGAACCAATAATTATCGAGAAAAAATATCCATCATTTAAGCTGGTTGGAATTGTGATTGGCGTTTACAGGAGTATGGAGAAGAAGAA
The DNA here is from genome assembly GCA_049667415.1 of Ignavibacteriaceae bacterium. Classification (GTDB taxonomy): domain Bacteria; phylum Bacteroidota; class Ignavibacteria; order Ignavibacteriales; family Ignavibacteriaceae; genus IGN2. Next base: position 3,217 of record JBATIA010000338.1, on the reverse strand, counting down.
AGCGGGGTAGGGATATGCCAAAATACTACATCGGAACAGCAGGTTGGTCTTATAAGGATTGGGTGCCATCATTTTATCCTAAACAGCAGTCTGGAAAATTTGCCTGCCGAGGCTCGACCTCGTCGAGACTGGATTGGCTTCAGTTCTATTCACATTACTTTAATTGTGTAGAAGTAAACTCAACTTACTATGCTTACCTTAGCCCAAGAGTAGTTGAGGGCTGGGTTAAAAAAGTATCTGATAGCGATGAATTTATCTTTCACGTAAAGCTTCATCAGGATTTTACACACAAAAGAAAATATGATGAACAAAATGTAAAAGCAATCAGGTATAACCTTGACATTTTATTAAAAGCAGAAAGGTTGGGAGGATTGCTTATCCAATTTCCTTATTCATTCCCGTATCATAACTCGGCTACTCAATACATTCAGGAACTGAAAGATATTTTTCCTAACTACAAATGTTTTATTGAAGTAAGACATTCATCCTGGCAAAACGCAGAGGCACTTGAATTTTTTAAACAAGCTGATCTTACTTTCTGTACCATTGATCAACCGCAAATTGGGCAGGCAATTCCTTTTGAACCTATTATAATTAACGACGGAGCTTATATACGTTTTCACGGAAGGAATGTTGATGCCTGGAAGAAATCAATTAATAGTTTTGGGAAAGAACAGTCTTATGAGGAACGAAGCGAGCGATATAAATATCTCTATTCTCCGGGTGAACTGGTTGAGATTAAACAAAAGATAAAATCAATTCAATCAAAGGTTAAAGAAGTTCATGTTATAATGAACAACCATCCACAGGGAGATGCAGTGGCTAATGCGTTTGAGCTAGTTCATTTGCTTGAAGAAAAGGATAAAGTTGAAATGCCGCAAACGATATTGAAGGCATATCCGAGATTGGAAGAAATTGCTTTGAACTAAATACAAATAGCACACAGATGACACTGATTGAGCAGATAATCACAGATTTAAATTTTAGCAAAAAGCCAGAAGTTCGTAGAAAAATATTCTCGAATAAAAATCAGCGAAAATCAGTTTAATCTGCGTCATCTGCGTGCTATTGGCTTTAATAAAATTATGAGAACAATATTTCACTTAGACCTCGATGCATTCTTTGTTTCGGTTGAAAGGATACTTGATCCTTCATTGAAAGGAAAACCTGTAATTGTCGGCGGCGATCCGAAATACGGAAGGGGAGTGGTTGCTGCATGTTCGTACGAAGCACGTGTTTACGGTCTCCACTCAGCTATGCCGATAAGAACTGCTTACAGACTTTGTCCGCACGGAATTTATATCCATGGTAGTCACGGTGAATATTCTCGTTTCTCAAAAGCTGTAAAGAATATACTTCAGCAGTACGCTCCAGTTGTTCAGCAGGCTTCCATTGATGAATTCTATATGGATTTTACAGGCTGCAGGAATGTTTACGGTTCACTCTTTGCATTTGCTTCTTATCTACAGAAAGAAATCTGGGAAAAGCTTTCACTTCCTTGCTCAATCGGTATCGGCACTAACAAAACTATAGCTAAGATCGGCTCAGATTGTTTAAAGCCGAATGGAATTACTTACATCCTTTCCGGAATGGAAAAAGAATTTCTTGCACCAATGCCTGTAGAAGCAATTCCTGGCGTTGGGAAAGTAACGCTTAAGGATTTTCACTCAAAAGGGATTTACATGATAGGTGACATAACAAAACTTCCACAGGATTATTTTGCTGCAGCTTACGGTAAGTATGGAATTGATTTGTACAGGAAAGCTTGCGGTGAAGGGAGTGAGTATTTAACTATTGAAAGAGAACAAAAAAGCATTTCGCACGAGAGAACGTTTGCAGATGTAACAAGTAAACAATTTCTCAAAGAAAAACTCTTTAAGCTTACTGGAAAAGTTTGTCAGGAATTAAGAGATATGAACTGGCTGGCCTCAACAGTAAATATAAAGCTGCGCTACTCTGACTTTAAAACTTTAACACGTTCAAGAACAATTAAGCCAACCAATGATGACAGAACAGTATTTGATGTTGCCTGGAATATGCTAATGAAAGCTAACACAAGAAGAGTTGCTGTAAGGCTTATAGGTGTTGGTGTAAGCAAGTTTTCAGAATTTTCAGAACAGGGAGAACTGTTTGAATGGGAAGAAATAAAAAGAAGAAAAATGCTGAGAGCTGTTACAAGAATTCGGGATAAATACGGATATGGGATGATATTATTAGGAAAGCCCTCACCTTAATCCTCTCTCAGAGTGACAGGAAATTTCTTATTTCCCTTCCCCTTGGGGGAAGGGTTAGGGATGGGGCATTTTTATCCCGGAGGCCATTGCATATGTCTACCACCAAGTAAATGCATATGCAAATGATAAACTTCCTGCCCGCCATCATTTCCGCAATTTAAAACCAATCTGAAACCGTTATTAGCAATTCCTAAGTCTTTAGCAAGTTTATTTGCTACATCAAACATTTCCCCCAGCAGATTTGCATGTTCCTTTCCTTTAATATCGGTAATCTTTGGTATTTCAATCTTCGGAATGATTAGGATGTGTACAGGAGCCTGCGGTTTTATGTCTTTGAATGCCAGCACATTCTCAGACTCGTAAACAATATCAGAAGGAATTTCTTTATTAATAATTTTAGAGAAGATTGTTGCCATATTATTCGCCTTTTTCTATTCCATATTTTTTCATTTTATTATAGAGATGACTTCTCTGAATATCCAATAGTTCAGCAGTCTTACTAATATTCCAATTATTTTCATTTAATTGCTTTAAAATAAAAGCCCGTTCTGCTTTCTCTTTGAATTCCTGAAAAGAATTTGATTCATCAATAATATCATCCATTGTTGCCTGCCCAGGTTTGATCAGGAATTCAATATCCGCTCTTTCAATCTCTTTTCTATCAATAATAATAATTATTCTCTCAATAATATTCTTTAGTTCGCGAACATTACCGCTCCAGCTCATTTCCTGCAAAAGTTTTACTGCATTATCAAGAAATTTTACCGGGGGTTTTTTATGCCTCAGAGTAATATTTTGAGAAAATGCTTCTAACAATATTGGTATATCTTCTTTTCGTTCTCTTAATGGTGGAATATTTATTGGGATCACATTCAATCTGTGGAAAAGATCCTCTCTGAATTTTTCTTTTTCAATTTCGTCCAGAAGATCTTTATTGGTCGCAGCAATAATTCTGACATCAACATCAATTTTCTTACCACCGC
>JBATIA010000337.1:0-1520 GCA_049667415.1 Ignavibacteriaceae bacterium | reverse complement strand
GGTTATGTTTATTTTTAAATAAAGGCTCCTTTATAATAACAGTTATCTTATTTTGAGTTTTATTCACTAATCTCTTACTGTAGTCAACGCCGGGTAAAGGGATGAACATTTTAATCCTTTAGAGTGGAGGTCTTTTTAAAGAGAGTTATTTTTCTATATCTGCTTTAAATGAGATTGAAGCTATCTCTTCAATCTTCTGAAAAAAGTCTTGATCGCTAAATTCCTCTTCTAAATCTTTCGTGGGCGAATAGAAACTAAACGAATCTTCATTAACTAAATCTCCATAGTTTAATTTTTCTAAAACTTCGACCGTCTCGAGTGGCAAAAATTTTATATTCATCGCTTGGGTCTTTGAACATAGCGGACACCAAAAGGTTTGTTTCATAGTAGCCTTTTGAGGATTAGAAAAATTTATTGGATCAATCCAGTTAACTGTATGTTGATAGTCTTTATTACAATCATAACATTTATGAGTTATCTTAATTCTCTTACTTAGCATACATTATCGCATTGATCTTATTTTTATAGATCTGTAAAAGAACTATTTCAAGTGATTGTTGAATTATATTTAACAAGGTAATCAATATCTTATTGAATAAATCTGTTATGTAGTTCTTCATTAAATTGCCTTGCAGCTTTAATTAAGCTGAAATAATTATTATTACATTCTTTTGTTTTAATTTTATTTGTTAAATATGCAAAAGCTGAACTCCAAAATTTTCTAAGAATACCTAATTCTTTAAAATCAAATACCGTTATATTTAATTCATCATAGAAAATACATTTATGTTCTAATTCGAGACATTTACTTAAAAGTTCTTGGGTCTTTCTTGGCACCAAGGGCTTATCTTTATTAATATCGTTTCCTAATCTATCAGCTTCTCTCAACGTGAATACATCTTTCCACCCACTTCCGAGTTTTTCCATCCACCTTATTATTGTTGTATCTTTACTATTTTTATAAAATCTAAATTGATGATTTCTAACTAAATTCGCCGTCTGGTAGGCTTCATCATCATGCCAACCAAGTTCTTTCGCTACACGTTCAGTAATAGAAGCACCTAATACTTCGTGTTTATAAAAACTTATTTTCATGGTCTTATTTACTCTATATTTTACTTATGTATAATATCTGTATGTCTATAGTAGGTTCTGTATTTAAAGGTGCTAGAAACTTTATGAAGGGTGGAACCTCTAGTTTAAAGAAAGGTGCTACCGGTAGTGTATGGGCAGCTGGATATGGCCTCTCAGCCGCATTTGGATCTGCTGAATACGGAAACAAATACGGAACTGGTGGAGGAATCGGTATTGGCCTAGCTGAAGCAGCTATATTTGATCTTGCGTTCGCAGCTGGCCCTATCGGCATGGTCTCGTTGGCTGCAGGTTATGGTTCCTATTATGCGCTTGAAAAAGGAAAAGAGATTTATAAGACTAATCGCCAAGTGAATTTTGGAGCACCAATGGTGGACAAATTTGGAACAATGTCTACTATGAGACAGCGTTCAGGATCTGCATTATCA
>JBATIA010000336.1:0-6396 GCA_049667415.1 Ignavibacteriaceae bacterium | reverse complement strand
GTATAGGATTTTAGGTAGATTTTTGTTAATAAGCATGTAACAGAGCAAATAGTAATATCATATTATAACTGCGAATTACATTATCGTTTTAAATAATTGTAAATCTCATACTGGCTTCTTATTTTCTTCTCACAATCATCACTTAAATAATCATTTTTTTGATCCTTATCTACTATCCTCGCCTTAACATTATCATTCCACTGAAGGTCAATCATCTTCTGTAATGTTACTTTAATTTTATCATCATAAATTGGGAAAGCAACTTCAATCCTTCGGCTCAGATTTCTTTTCATACAATCTGCAGAAGAAAGAAAATATTTTGTATCTCCATTATTATAGAAAATATAAACCCTCGCATGCTCAAGAAATCTGTCCACAATGCTTCTTGCTTCGATGTTCTCACTAAAATTTTTTACACCGGGTACGAGACAGCAAATTCCTCTGATGATTAATTTGATATTCACACCGGCGTTTGATGCTTCATAAAGTTTCTTGATTATCTTACGGTCTTCAAGACTATTCAACTTCATTATTATCCCGGAAGTTTTACCTTCTTTGGTATTATTAATCTCATTATCAATAAATTTAATTAACGTTTTCTTTAAGTTGAATGGTGCAACGAGAAGGTGTTTGAATTTTTCTTTCTTACTTTTTCTTTCCAGAAAGTTAAATACTTTTTTTACCTCTTTCCCTATTTCCTGGCTGGCTGTTAATAACCCATAGTCACAGTAAATTCTCGCAGTCTTTTCATTAAAGTTTCCTGTTGCAAGATATGAGTAAAATTTTGCTTTCCCCTTATCAGATCTTTCAATCAGGCAAAGCTTGGAATGCACTTTTAATCCCGGGAAGCTGAAATGAACCTTAACACCTGCCTTTTCAAGTGTGTCAGCTGAAGCGAAATTTGCTTTTTCGTCAAACCTTGCTTTTACTTCTACAAATACCGTAACATCTTTTCCATTTTCCGCTGCTTTTACAAGAGAACGGATTACCAGAGAACCTTCTGCAATTCTGTAAAGTGTGATTTTAATTGATTTAACATTCAGATCATCTGCAGCCTCTTCGAGGAATTTTAAAATGTAACCATAAGATTGGTATGGAAAACTGATAAGAATATCCTGCCCGGAAATTACATCAAACATTGAAACTACTCCATCCAGATCTTTGCAATTTTGTGGAGGCATTGCCTCATATTCGAGATGTTGTTTATTGAATTTCGGAAAGTTGAAAAAATCATTAAAATTATGATACCTTCCTCCGGGAATAAGGTCATCTTTATTTAATTGCAAAGTAGCTTGCAAAAATTTTAGAAAGTCGCCTGGCATTTCTTTATCGTAAAGGAAGCGTGAAGGTGCACCGGTTTTTCTTTTTGATAATCCCTTTCTGATCTTTGTTAGAAGATCTCCGGTGAATTCATCATCAATATACAGCTCTGCATCTCGCGTAAGTTTTATCGAGTAACAGCTTTCAATTTGGTAGCCGGGAAGAAGTAAAGGCAGGTTAATTCGTATTATGTCATCAAGAAAAATCACAACGTGCTTATTGTTTTCTGAAGGAAGAGTGACAAATCTTCCCAACTTTTCAGCGGGGATTTCAACTATCGCATATTTTAATCTTTGGATTTGTACTTTACTTGCGGATCCCGGTTTCTTCTTGCTCTTTAGCCTTACTGCAAGGTAAATGGCTTTATTATGCAGGAAAGTAGATATTTTATTTTTATCTAAAAGAGTTGGTTGAACGAAAGGAACTACCTGATCCCGAAAGTAGTTTTTAACGTATTGAAATTGATTATCGTCAAGTTTTTCTTCATTTACTAAAACAATATTTTCTTCATTTAGTTTAGAAATGATCTCTTCCTTGTAGATCCTACCGAATTCTTCCTGCTGAATATTAACCCCTTCTTTTATTTTTTTTAGAAGAATATAAGGTTGGAAGGGTAGTGCTGCCTGGGATTTTTTCTTCAGATTTAAAAGACTTCTAAGCGAAGCAACTCTCACCCTAAAAAATTCGTCCAGGTTCGAAGAATAAATTGCTAAAAATTTTAAACGTTCATAAAGAGGAACTGATTGATCTCTAGCTTCCTGCAAAACGCGTTGATTAAATGACAACCAGCTCAGTTCACGATCGAAAAATAATTTTTCAGTCATAAATCAGTTTCTTATTTAAGGTACATTTTAGGATGCTCAAAAAATAAATGCTCACAAGAGTTTTTATCGAGCTCACTCCATTTTTTACTGAACTGTAAAGCAACTATTCCACACGTAGGAATATTATCGATATAATGCTTTGAAATGTGATTGTTCAAAATTGTTAGACCGGGGTTATGTCCGAATATCATAACGGATTCGAATTTGTTGTTTAATTTTTTTACCAGGTTAAATAAATTGCCCATCGAAGCTTCGTAAATTTCATCAGTGAAGTTTATTTTCTTCAAAGGAAAACCAATCTTGTTTGCAATTTCTGTTGCGGTTTTTTTTGCACGTTTGGCGGTGCTGGAAATTATTAAATCCGGGTGAATTTTCTTGTCATTTAAAACTTCTCCCATGAAGGGTGCGTCTCTCTTTCCACGTTTATTCAGCGGACGGTTAAAATCCGTTAATCCCGGGTTCTTCCAGCTCGATTTTGCATGTCTTACAAGGTAGAGTGTTTTCATAGTGTTTCTTGCTCAATTTTTAATGCACGAAATCTAATGACTTGAAAGCAAGAATTTTAGTGTTCAATATAAAATAATTGTGATAAATATCACCATAGATGATTAAAATACAATCTAATTTATTAACCAGATAAAGGAATTTTCATTATATACTGTATAATAATGGAGCTAAAAGGGTACAAATTTACTTTGCAATTTTAATTTAATTAAAGGTAACCTAATTGAACGATGACATTCTTAGCAAAGTAAAAAAATACATTGGGCAGACATTTCGTGAAAAAGGCTCACCTGAAAGCTATTATCATAATTTTACACACACTGCTGAAGTTGTAAAAGCAACCGAGGAAATTTCAAATGCCCTTGGTGTGAGCAATGAAGAAAAAGAAATTCTTTTAATTGCAGCCTGGTTTCATGATGTTGGCTATACGGAGTCGTGTAACGGTCACGAAGAGATAGGAATTAGTTTAGCGACACACTTCCTTGAGGAAAATAATTACCCCCGGGAAAAAATAAATAGAATATCCAAATTAATTGATGCAACCAGAATGCCGCGCAACCCTCAAAATCTGTTTGAGGAAATAATCTGCGATGCTGATCTTCACCATATTGGAACAAGCGAGTTTAGAGATAAAAGCAAATTATTTAAAGCTGAACTTGAAAATTTAAAAGGGTCGAAAATTCCGGATAAAGAATGGCTAGAGCATAACCTGAAATTCTTCAATGATCATAAATTTTACACAGCTTATGCAAAGAATAAATTGGAAACTCAAAAAAATATTAATTATATTAAACTTGAAAAGCAATTAAAGAAGGTTAGGAAAAAAATGGCCGAAGAAAAAGATTCCGGAATTGAAGAGAAGAAAAAAGACAAAAAGAAAGACAAAGATCAGGATAAAGGTGCGGGTCGTTCCATTGAAACTATGTTCCGGAATACTGTGCGTACTCATGTTGACTTTAGCTCTATGGCTGATACTAAAGCCAATATAATGATAAGTGTAAATACACTCGTTCTAACAATTATTGTAAGTATAATGGTCAGAAAGCTGGACACAAATCCCCACCTGATCATTCCTACAGCACTATTAACAATTACTTGTCTTGTAACGTTAGTTTATGCAATAATGGTCACACGACCAAAAGTGACCAGAGGGACGTTCACTGAGGACGAAATCAAAGAGAAAAAAGTTAACCTTCTTTTCTTCGGTAATTTCCATAAGATGACGTTAAATGATTTTAGTTGGGGAATGAAAGAAATGATGAAAGACAAAGAGTTTCTCTATGATAATATGATAATGGATTTTTATTACCTGGGGCAAGTACTAGGGCAGAAGTACCAGAAACTCAGGATTTGTTATACATTTTTTATGTACGGTTTAATAATATCTGTGATTGCTTTTGCTATCGCATTTATTTTAAATCCTGGCGGAACAGATTTAGGTCCTTTAATTGAGTAAGATCAGAAGAGTAAAATTATTCCTTCTCAATCTTAGCATCTTCAATAATAACCGAAAAGAAATACCCTGCACCGAAATCTTTATCCACTGCTAATTTTCCCGCAGCAGTAATAATATCACCTACCATCACTTCATCATTTGTTGTAACAACAAGGTCAAAGCTATTTTCATCTCCGGTCCCATCCTGAATATGTATCCAATTCCTTTTCATAATCTGCTTATTGAATTTAACAACTTTACCCTTTGTCATTACCATTTCGCCATTCAGCGAAGTTCTGTCTTCATAAATTTGTTGGATAGTTTTTCCGTCTGCCAGTGGTTCTATTTTTATATTTTGTTTTTCCACTGGTGTTACCCCTGAATGTATTTTCTTCATTTCATCTGGTGTTGTTGATTTGCGGGCATCCTCTACAAACAAAATTGTTTCGAATGTTCTTTCAATATTTTCACTCTTAAAATCGCTCATTACCATATATTTAGAGAAATAAATTGTTTCACCGGTCTCAATTTCCATTGCCGGAACAGCAATCCAAAAAGTTTCTTTGTTTTCACTTACCTGGAGATATAAATAATTGGTGCTAGGTATTTTTTCAACTACTTTAGCAATATGAGGTTCGCTTTTAACCGTTTCCATTTCGTTTAGATCCTGGTTCTCTTCATTTGAACAGGCAACGATGAGAAAAAATGATATCAGACTTATGTATAAGGTTTTCATTATTTTTATAAAATTTGTGAATATTTAATATAAATATAGTCATTCATCAACTAATTCTGATGGGTAAAATTTAGGACCAGCTTCAAAACATTTAAAAAGTATAAATCATTTTTTTAGCGAATATTTATTATCTTTTTAATGTGATTTACAATTAAGTTGAAAATATATGATATCAAAATTCATCTTTACACTCTTCTTGATATTTGCAGCCAGTACCAGCTTGTTTGGGCAATATTTTTGGCAGCGAATTGATAGTCCAACTGACATTTTCCTCCGAACTTTGCAGTTTACAGACAGCTTAAAGGGATGGGTAGCAGGAGATTCCGGATTAATATTTTATACAAGTGATGGCGGGTTGAATTGGAAACAGCAGCAAACGAACAACAACTTTAAAATAATGAAATTATTTTTTCTTAATGAAAACAAAGGATGGGGAGTAGCCTGGGATGAATCAGGAAGCAATATGTTTTATGGAACTTATATACTTAAAACCTCAGATGGTGGTGAAACCTGGAATTCAGAGCAATACAGAGAGGAAGATGTTTTTTTGGCGACAATATATTTTCTTGATTCATTAAAAGGCTTTATGGGTGGTTATCCCGGCAAGTTTTTAATTACAACTGATGGTGGAATTAATTGGGAAAATGCTCAGATAGACTCTGGAGCTTTTGCATATTTTCCCCCCGTACATTTCAATTTCTTCAATGAGCAATATGGATTTGCTGCAGGTGGTGCCATGGACATAGCTGGAGTTGTATGGAAAACTACTAATGGTGGTGAATCCTGGAAACCATTAAATGTTGGTTCTCCGGATCCGATTCGTGCAATACATTTTTTTGATTCATTAAATGTATATGGAATTGGAGGTGATCCTGAATTTTTCGGTATTGCGATAATTCGGTCAACCGATGCTGGTGAAAGCTGGACTTACGAAGAACCCGGAATTATTGGTGTCGCTACAGCTCTATCATTCAGGACTGAAACTGAAGCATGGGCACCAACAAGCTTTGCTCAAACTTTGATTTATTCATTCGACTCAGGCAATACCTGGACAGATACATCAACGGTTGATAGTAGCAGAATTTACGATCTTGTATTTACTGATTCGCTTACTGGTTATGCAGTCGGAGAAGAGGGGGTAATCTTAAAGTACAAATACCAATATCCCGATTTTGTAAATGACAATTCTTCACCAGTAGTTCAGAACTTTTTACTTTTTCAGAACTTTCCAAACCCGTTTAATCCATCAACAACAATCAGTTATTATATTTCAGAACCTGGAGAGGTGACATTAAAGATTTATAATGTTCTGGGAAATCTTGTTTTAACGCTTGTGGAAGATTACAAGTCTAGTGGAAATCATGACGTTGTTTGGAATGCTACAAATAAGCCAAGTGGAGTATATTATTTTCAGTTAAATGTAAATGGTAAATTCGCTACCAGAAAGATGCTGCTGCTGAAATAGTCCGAACCAGAAGAGACTTTAAATTTACTTTTTTGGTATAATGCTGTAAAATCTGCAAAAGAACTACATGAATTTAAGCTCACTCATATCAAATATCCACTCAGGATTGTAG
>JBATIA010000335.1:0-6906 GCA_049667415.1 Ignavibacteriaceae bacterium | reverse complement strand
GTCAGAAAGGTTTATGAATTTAACTTAAAACTACAATATTTAGTTCAATAAATTTCCAATTTAAAAACAAAAAAGCCAGTCGATCTGGCTTTAAAGTAAAACCAACAAGTTTTATTTTATTTCGTGCTAGTTTTTTTGCCCGAATATTTCTTCTGGAATTTCTCAACACGTCCCGCTGTATCAACCAGTTTCTGTTTGCCTGTAAAGAAAGGATGAGAACCACTCGAAATTTCTAATTTTATCAGCGGATAAGTATTTCCATCTGTCCATTTTATGGTATCAGAAGACTTAATAGTCGATTTGGTAAGAATAGCAAAATCGCATGATGTATCCTGAAAAACTACTGGTCTATATTCCGGATGAATACCTTTTTTCATCTGTAAATCCTTAATTTTATTACATTTTCTTCAAATTTGAGGGGTAAATATAGAAAGAATATGAAGAAATAAAAAGAGAGTTTTATACAAGAATATTGGAGTAAAACTATCCTATAAAACGTAAGATTTATATTATTTTTGCGTTTTATTAACATTATCTAAAGACTGAACCTGAGTCTTCAATTCATTTACCACTTTTTGTTCTTCTTTAGACAATTGAACCTGCCTGAAATTTAATTCCTCTTTTGTGATTGCTTGTCCGGTTACCAATTCAGAACTTGTTACGGTGGCAGTAGTTGGCTGAGGAGCTGCAAGGGAATCTACGATCACAGTTGACTCAGCAGCAAAATAAGCCCCAGTATTAATATCCTGATCTTCAGGAACATCCTTTGCATCCAATAAACCCTCAACCTCGCCCGACTTTTCTCTTCCGGTTATCATTTTATCTTCGGAAGACTTTAATTCGCTTTCATCTCTTCTCTTTTCAAGAACGGGCTCATCTTTCTTCGAAGATTTCTGCTTCGGTATTTCTTCCTGCTTCTTTTGAAGGTCCAAATAGTCAGTAACTTCAATTACATCTTCACGGATTCTAGGTTCAATAAGGAAAGGATTATCCATTTCTTCAGAATTAGTTTCCACCACAAAAAATATCACTACGGCAGCAGCTACTAAACCGAATGAAGGAATAAGCTTCGCCGGAACAAAAATATTTTGCCAAAAACTCTTCTTTTCTTCTTTCGAAAATTTCTCAGAATTAATTCTCCGCTGAAGATCTGCTTCGAAGTTTGCGGGAGCTTTTACTTCCTGCAAACCTTTTAGTGCTTTGATCACATCTTTATATTTCTTTTCATCGTTTTCCATTTGATTGCCTATTCTTTATAAATGCCTTTTAATAATTCCTGTAGCTGAGCTCTTCCTCTGTTTATTCTTGATTTTACTGTACCTTCATTCACTCCGAGTATTTCTGAAATTTCTTCATAGCTTAATCCCTGAACATCCCTGAGAACTACTGCTTCTCTATAAGCTTCTTTTACTTCCAATAATGCTTTTTGAATTATTTCATCTTTTATGCCGCTGTCGGTTATAACATCCGGTCTGTAATTTTCATCCGGCAGATCGTAAGTTTTATGCTCTTCTCCGTAATCGCTGATTGAAAATATGTTTCTTCTGCGTTGTCGCCTGTATTCTGTTCTTGCAAGATTGCCAGCAATGGTATAAACCCAGGTTGAAAACTTTGCAACCGAGCTATATGCATCTTTATACCTGTAAACTTTTATCATTGTTTCCTGCACAACGTCTGCACAACTTGCATAATCACCAAGAAATCTGAACACAAAATTGGTTAACGGATTTTTATATCTCTGAACCAGAATATTGAAGGCAGCTTCAGTGTTGTTCTTCTGGAACTCGAGAATCAGCTCTTCATCTGATAGTTCACGGAGCTTTATATCCATTAATCCGATTTTATACCTGTGTTAGTTGAAATTTGTTTCACAAAATTAGTCACAAATTAACCAAAATGAATACTTCTTTGAAAATAAGGACTTGATTACTGAAGAATTTCAGCAATGAGAAGAGTAATTATAGTTTTCTCATCAGCCGAAGTGGTTTTTACAGACACATCAGCTTTGAGCAAAGCACGGAAAACTTCGACAAGTTTTTGATCAGAATAAAGAGTTCTGGCTTTGACGTATCCGGGATAATAAAAATGATGTGTACCGACAATCCTCGCTGCTTCCTGCACCGGAATGTTTTTTGTTTTCAGCTCGGTGATTTTTGCAAGTCCTGTAAAATATCTTGTCAGCATCGCAATAATGAAAGTTGGTTCGGCTCCATTGTCAAGCAGATTATAAGCAACCGTAAGAGATTTGGATTTATCTTTTAATCCTAGTGCATTCTGCAAATCAAAAATATTAAACTGCTTCAATTCGGATGAAACCTGCTGGATGCTTTCGATGGTAATTTCTTTCTTCTCATTAAGAAAAATGCAAATCTTTTCTAGTTGATCTTCGAGCATATTTCTGCTTTCACCAACAATATCAATCATCACCTGTGCATTTTCTTCTGAAAGCTTTTTCCCTTTTTCTTCCGCCTCAATGATCAACCAGTCAATTAAGCTCTTTCCTTTTAACTCTTTCGCTTCATATAAAAACTTATTCGCATCAAGTGTCTTGAAGGGTTCGCTGTTCAGATTTGTAATTGGGCCATTATGAAAAAACGCCAGAACGGTGAATTCAGCAGGCGAATCAGCGTAATCCTTCAACGGTTTTTTATCTTTTATTTTTTCTGCTTCCCTCACAATGATTAATTTCTTCTCCGATCCAAAAGGAAATGAAGATGCCAGCCCAAGTATATCATTGATTGATCTGTCTTCAGAGTAAATGGTTTCTTTGTCAAAGTCAGATAATAGCAATGGCTGGAACGCTTCCTCAAGAGTATGAAGAGTTAATGAAAGGTTATAAGAATCCTCTCCAAAAAAATAATAAACGGGTTTAAACTTTCGCTTCTTAAACTCGGTTACTGCTTCAAGTATTGATGGTGCTTTACTCTTCGCCATTTTTCATCTTCATTTTTTCGTACTTCAATGCTTTGCTCAGGAAAAATGATAGTCCACCCCAAACTATTCCTAAAACTACTATTGCTGTTATTATTGTAAATGCATTCATACTAATTTATTCTCTAAGATTTCAAATGATGATTAATTATTCTCTTTCAACAAAGCTATCAAAAAAGCGAAATTGTCATCACGAGTCCGGTATTACCGGACGAAGTAATCTCATCAATAGACCATACACAACAGATTGCTTCATCGTTTCGCTCCTCGCAATGACTTTATTAGTTTTTAACTTTTAAACGAGTTACCATAGTTTTATTCAAAACAAAAAATAGAGTTAGTATTATTGCCCACTGAAAGATAACCGTTCCAAAATTTTCTGCGTGGAAAGGGTTCCACCATTCCGCATCCCAGCCAATTGATGAGATTAGCCACCAGCTAATTAAAACTACAACTTGTATCGGTACTAAAATACCGATAACGAAATTATACCACCTCCCAATTTTTACATCACTTCCATATCCGTTAATCACTTCAGTTCTGAATTTGTCAACACCATATTTTATAATCGAGAAAGAAATAAACGCACCGCTAAGAATTAAGCCAACTCCCCAGACCCAGTCCTGGTTCGCAAGAAAATTTAAATCCAATGCAGATGGAATGCCGAGCAGAAATCCCATTGAGGCAATTATGATGATTGCTTTCTTTCTTTTAATTCCAAAGTCAATTAAAGTTCTGGTTGAAAGTTCAACCATCGACATCAAGGATGTAAATGCTGCAAAAAATAATGCCAGGAAAAAGAGAGAAGCAAATAATGTGTTAATAAGATTACTTTCGGAAAGTTTTGTAAAGAGTAATGGAAGATAAATAAAAGTAAGTCCAGTGTTTGCAGGACCTGATTGTGATACCTGCTGCATTGCATCAACAGAACTCAAAGCAAATACTGTTGAGAAAATCGTTATTCCTGCAATCAAAGAAACACTGTTATTACCAAATCCAATCAATGCTGCATTAAGAGAAATATCTTCCTTCTTTTTCATATATATTGCATAAGTCAGAATCAGTCCCCAGCCAGCACCGGTATCCCAAGCATTTTGCGTAAGAGCATTTAACCAGACTTTGTAATCAAGAATCACATTTAAGTCTGGAGTAAAAAAATATTTTATTCCTTCAATCGCGTTTGGAAGTGTTATTGCACGTACGAAAAGAATTAAAAGTATTACAAGCAGCGAGGGAACAAGAAGCTTTGTAACTTTTTCAATTCCTCTTGTAATTCCTCTTGTTACAACGAGAGCAACAAGAAACATCGCAATAAAATGGAACATCAGGGGTTGGTAACTTGAAGCAAATTCGTTCCAATAGCTTAAATGCTCTGAAGTATTGAATAAGCTACCGGAAGCTGCAGAAAAGAAATATCTGATGCACCATCCTGCTACAACTGAGTAGTAAAACATTATTGCAGTTGAAACAAAAACAATCCAGGCACCCATCCATCCAAATTGTTTGCCGGCAGTTTTTGCAATTGCACCAACCGGACCCATCCGTGATGATTTACCAATTGCAAATTCAGCAATGATTAATGGAACAGACCAGATTAAAAGAAATATCACCCACGGAATGAGAAAAGAGCCGCCGCCGTTCTGTGCAACTACTCTTGAAAACCGCCAAATATTGCCAGTGCCAACTGCTATTCCGATTGTCGCAATTATCAGGGCCCAACGGGAGGAGAAGAATTCTTCTTGCTTCAAGTAGAGGACCCATCCAACCCCTCTCCTAATGGGAGGGGTTTAGTAAAGATTAATCTAATAATATCTTTAAGTAGAGGTAGTCTAAAGATCATTATTTCTTAATTATTACAATTCATTAAATAATTTCTCTCCCCATCAACTCCCCTCCTAAGGAGGGGAAGGGGGAGGCATTTTTAATTTACTTCTCTTTGTTCTATTGTTACTGATTCCATAACAACATCTTTGAGAGGTTTATCTCCAGGTTTAGATGTTTGAACTTTGCCTATATCATAGACAACATCCATACCTTCGATTACTTTTCCGAAGACTGTATGTTTACCATCAAGCCAGGAAGTAGGAACCAGAGTTATGAAAAACTGGCTGCCGTTTGTATTCGGACCTGCATTAGCCATTGAAAGAATTCCGGGAACATCGTGAGTCAAAGATGGGACGATTTCATCAGCAAATTTTCCGCCCCAAAAACTTTCACCGCCTCTGCCTGTGCCGGTTGGATCGCCTCCCTGAATCATAAAGTCCTTAATAACCCTGTGAAAAATCACTCCATTGTAGTAACCTTTATTTGCAAGTCCCACAAAGTTTTCAACTGTTTTTGGTGTCTCATCAGCAAACAATTCTATTTCAATTGTTCCCATATTTGTTTTTATAACTGCAACTGTCATTTCTTTACTTTCTGTTTTTATTTGAGTTTCTATTGGTTTAACTTCTGCGGAATCCTGCCCTTTACAAGCCCAGATGCCAAACACTGTTATAAGAACGATCATCATTTGTTTCATATTTTTTCCTCCGTTTATGGTTTAATGATATTGGTTAATAATAAAATTATAATAAAAATTCCTGCTGCAATCCGGTAATAGACAAACAAATAGGTTGTGTGCTTCTTTAGAAACTTTAGAAGAAAATCGATTGCCAAATATCCGGTTATTCCTGACACAATCGTTGCAATTGCAAGATTAAGAACCATATCTGCAGTTAAATATTTTAGTGAGCCTAAAAGTTCGAACAATCCGCTGGCTAAAACTGCGGGGATGCTTAAAAGAAAAGAAAATCGTGCAGCAACATCTCTTTTTAATCCTAAAAATAAACCTCCTGTTATGGTCGTACCCGAACGTGATGAACCTGGAATTAGCGCAAATGCCTGTGCAATTCCAATCAGGAATGAATCCTTAACTGAGATATCCTTTAAATCTTTTTTAAAGCTTGCTATCTTTTCGGCAATGGCTAATATGATTGCAAGCCCAATTAAGCTAAAGGCTATTACGTAAAGATTCTTTGTTAAAGCACCTTCAATAATATCTTTGAATGCAATGCCGATTATTACAACCGGGATAGTTCCTAGTATAACAAGCCATCCAAGTCGTGAGTTCATAGTCTGGTCTGAAAATTTTTTTCTATTAAAAACATTTTCTTTTAAGAAATCTCTCACGATCAAATAAATATCTTTTGCAAAATACACAAGAACTGCAGCCATTGTTCCAAGCTGTATAACAGCAATGAAGGATGTCCAGCTTTCCGGATGCTGATCAGAAACAAGACCTAAAAGCTTTCCAGCAATAGTAACATGTCCTGTGCTGCTTATTGGAAGAAATTCTGATAAGCCTTGTATAATTCCCAGCAGGATAGCTTCAAATAAACTCACTTGGTTCCCCCTATTAAGTATGAAATGCCAAGCTTTACACCAAGTGAAAAGGTATTGAAGTTTACTTTTTCACCTTTAACGTTATTTTCGAGTGTATTGCCATTATTGTTTTCAGGTTCTCCATTTATATCATACCTAAAATCCAGTCCTATGTTTGCGTAGACATTTTCAGCTAATGCTGTATTTCCCTCAACACGTAATAGACCACCAAAACCAATTGAACTAAATGATTCCTCTGTTCCCTGCCACTTTTTATTTTCACTTATGTTTACAAACCGGGGTCCGGCACCGCCACCAAACTTAAAGTTGAAACCGTTACCTAACAGGACATAATAAGCCATAACAGATGGCATTAGTGAATTATACGCTAGCTCATATTGTCCCAAACCTACATTTTCAGTATAAGAGTAAATTTGATAAGGAATTTCAAGACTTAGCTCAAAGTCGTTTCCAAAAAACGTCCCTACTTCTCCGGTAAAGATAACTGCTGAATTAAATGTACCAAGCTGAGCATCAGACGAGGCAAAGTTTTCATTGATGTAATCCTGAACTGAAGGCACGCTTAAAAAATTAATTCCCATAGTGCCTTTT
>JBATIA010000334.1:0-9252 GCA_049667415.1 Ignavibacteriaceae bacterium | reverse complement strand
GCTCAAATAACTATCTGGACAATTGACGGAAGTAAAATCGGAGAGTTAGAAGAAACCGATGGTAACGGTGGCATAACTTATAATTTAAAAGATATGAATGGTAATCAACTTTCTTCAGGTATTTATGTTTACAGAATAGTGATGCTGGATGAGTCGAACAATGAAAAGGAAGAAAAGCTCGGCAAATTTGCAGTGATAAGATAAGATGGATGTTAAAAATATATTTAATGCTTCTAATTTTCTAAGCTTTGTTCGCCTGCTACTAGTTATCCCCGCCTGGATTGCGTTTAATAATTTTGATGACACGTTTTACCGATATTCGGTTGGAGCAATAGGTATAATTGCGGCTATAACAGATATTATGGATGGATATCTTGCACGTAAACTCAACCAGATAACAGAGTTCGGGAAAATAATAGATCCACTTGCTGATAAAGTTTTAATTGCTTTCGTGGTAATAAATTTATTCTTACTTAAAGAAATTCCTGAATATTATTTTTATTTAATTGTTGGCAGGGATCTTTTAATACTTTTAGGTGGTGTTATTGTATCTAAAAAGATTGGAAAAGTTTTACCATCAGATTATTTAGGGAAAGCGACTGTTCTGGCAGTATCATTTGTACTTTTAACTATTCTACTGAATGTAAGTAGAGAATCATTACTTTACCTGTTTTTATATTACGTCAGCATAGTTTTAATATTTGCTTCATTAACTAATTACCTGATAAAAGCTTATAGAGTGCTGACAACTAGTAAACAAATATGAAATTATTTAACAACTTAAATTTTAACAGGCTTAAGGATGGCTTAAGTAAAACCAGGAATAAGTTAGTAAATACTATAACTGAGACATTCACTGGTAAAGCTGTAATCGATGATAACACATTAAATGAGCTAGAAGAAATTTTAATTTCCTCAGATTTAAGTGCAGATTTATCTGAAAAAATAATTAACAATCTCAGAGCAAATTTAAAGAATGAAAAAGACCGGACACTTACGAATATCTTAGATCTTTTAAAGGAAGAACTTCTTCAAATATTAAAAACCGAAGAAAACGATACTCAACAGAATAATAATCTAGAAAAGATTAAACCTTACATAATTCTGATTGTTGGAGTTAACGGAGTAGGGAAGACAACTACAATTGGTAAGCTAGCACATAATTTTAGGCAATCGGGTAATAAAGTAATAGTGGGCGCAGCGGACACGTTTCGTGCAGCCGCAAATGAACAGTTGGAGATTTGGGCACAACGAGCCGGAGTGGAAATCATCCAACAAAATAAAGGAACTGATCCTTCATCAGTTGCGTTTGAAACTGTTAAAAAAGCAGTTGATGGTGATTATGATGTGGTGTTAATAGATACTGCAGGTAGATTGCACAGTAAGGTCAATCTGATGAATGAACTAAATAAAATAAAAAGAGCTATTGAAAAGGTGCTCCCGGGTGCTCCAAACGATACTTTCCTAGTTCTTGATGCAACGGTTGGACAGAACGCGTTAATTCAAGCTGCTGAATTTTCTAAGGTTATTCGAACCAGTGGTCTGATTATAACTAAGCTTGATGGTACTGCTAAAGGTGGCGCTATATTTCAAATTTGTGCAAACCACAATGTACCGGTTAGGTATATAGGTGTTGGTGAAAAAATTGATGATCTTCAAACCTTTGAACCTACATTGTTCGTTGATGCACTTTTTAAGAAAAATGGAAATGATTAAATATGTTTTTCAAGAAACCCTCTCATCGAGTTTTTGATTACACACCAAGATTTTACAAACCTGAAGAAGACAAAGATGAAAAAAGAAAAAGAAAGCTTGGTTTCAGAAGACAGAGCAAAATACAAAGGAAAAAGAGAAGTCCGTTTATTTGGATTATTTTAGTAATAATAGCTGTTTACATATATTTGAAATTGATTGGAACCGTTTGAAAAGGGTATCTATTAGTTTACATAATATACATTATCGGACAATTACATTAAATCTTTTTGAAACTTTCGATGTTTTCATCCCTTCCGAACAGTACTAATCTGTCTTCTCTTCTTAATCGATAATCTGGATCAGTGGTTATCATCAGATCTTTTTCATTAGAATCATCAAATATTTCTTTGGGATGTTTAATCATTAAAACTTCAAGACCGTAGTCACTTCTAATTCTTAATTCAGATAGACTTTGCCCGATAAACTCTACCGGTGCAACTATTTCAGTAATCGAATATCCAGCAGTTACAGCAGAAGAACTCGTCTCCCTGATAGTCTTAAGCTCTTTGGATAGTCCATCAGCTAAGTTTACCTTTAAACTCTCCCTGTTATAAATAGATAAAATCTCCTGACGATTAATTGCTCCCAATATTTTTTTTGTTTCTTCTTCAATCACCGGAATATTGTCAACATTAAGCTTTCCGAAAAGTCTTGATACATAATCGAGATCATCAGTTTGCTTTAGAAATATAACCTGCGGATTTGCAACATCACTTGCAATTAAAAAGTCTTTAACATTTTCATACTCAGTCATTATAGGTCTAAGTTCAGTTTCTGTAATAGTACCAGTTATTTGAATCTTATCATTTACTGTATAAAAAGAATTGCTCGGACTCTGAATCATTTTTTCAATCAATACCGGAAGCTTGGTTGTTTCAGGCACCAATTCAATCTGATCAAGTTTAACATCTTTAATAAAGATAGACTTTAAAATATTAGATTCCCGACCTTCTGTAATCTGATATCCTTGTTCTTCAAGATGCTTTACGTGCACTGAACCCTTAAGAACCAATCTACTGATTGTTGTGCTGATTATTACAGCGAGCATAAGTGGTAAAATAAAACTATACTCCTGTGTCATTTCAAATATTATCATTATGGCAGTTATAGGTATAGTGTTAATCCCGCCAAGCATCGCTCCCATTCCCACAAGAATATATGTCGTTGTATCAAGGCTAATTCCAAAGAGATAGTTTACGAGAGTAACGTATAGAAAACCGAGACAGGCACCCATAAACAATGATGGCGCAAATACACCTCCAAAACCACCAGAATTCAAAATAAGAGGAACTAAAAGAAATTTGAGTAGAAATAAGATCAGGACAACTTTCCAGACGAGCTTCCCTGCCAGAATATGATTTATTCCGGAATAACCGATTCCAAAGATATCTTTAAAATAAAAACCACTAACTCCAACAAGAAGACCAACGGTAATCATAACCAACCACTGCGGAACTCCTTTATTAAGTATCTTTTTTCTAAATATTCGACCAGTACTACTGGAATATCTAATAAACAGAATCGAAATTAAACCAGCTAAAATCCCCAGGACTGCATACATATAAATGTAATTATACCCACCTATATCAGGTGTTCCAAAGGCAAATACTGATTCAGTCCCAAGAAATATTCGGGATATAGCGCTAGCAGTAACTGAAGCTAAAATTAGTGCAGATAAAGTCGGTGCATTGAAATCATTTAATAATATTACTTCTAGCGCAAAGAATACGCCACCCAACGGCGTATTAAAAATTGCTGCTATGGCTGCACCTGAACCTGCGGCGGTAAATACTCTTCTTCTAGTATCGGATAATCCAACCAGTTGACAAAGTTTACTTGAAACACCTCCCCCTAGCTGAGCTGCTGGTCCTTCAGGTCCAACTGTTCCACCAGATCCAATACATATTACAGGTGCCAAGAAATGAAATATTGTGGTTCTTAGTGGAATATATCCACCACGCAGTACAACTGATTTAATCACTTCTAAAACACCCTTTTTCTCTGCAATATCAGGTGTAATTTTAATCATCAATGATTGGATAAGCATTCCGATTGCCGGAAGGACTATAACAGCAGCGGCACCAAGAAAGAAAAGTCCCTCAGCAGTTTGCTCAAAAAAGACCTGGTTGAAAAA
This sequence comes from Ignavibacteriaceae bacterium, assembly GCA_049667415.1. Lineage (GTDB taxonomy): Bacteria > Bacteroidota > Ignavibacteria > Ignavibacteriales > Ignavibacteriaceae > IGN2. Next base: position 5,363 of record JBATIA010000334.1, on the reverse strand, counting down.
TTCAATTGAGTTGTGAAAAAAGACTGAAGCTAACCCTGCAATCGCTCCGATGATTACAGCAAAGATGCTGAAAGTCGTATAATCGGGCAAAGTTATCTTTGCCAGTTTTTGCTGAATATAACCTCTAGATGCCTTTGCCCGTAGGAACCTATTTATGAGTGAGCTTTTTTTACCAATATCCAAATCAATAAAAATTAATTATCACTTATCATATTTAAAAAATCCTTCACCGGTTTTTCTACCTAATTTCTGAGCAGCAACCATTTTCTTTAAAAGCGGACAAGGTCTGTACTTTGTATCACTAAAACCATCATAAAGGACTTCCATAATCGCAAGACATACATCAAGACCAATAAAATCAGCCAGAGTTAAAGGTCCCATTGGATGATTCATCCCTAATTTCATAACTGTGTCTATATCCTCAGCAGATGCCACACCTTCCATCAATGCGAAGACAGCTTCGTTTATCATTGGCATTAAAACCCGGTTAGAAATAAATCCTGGATAATCGAATACTTCAACAGGAACTTTACCTAATTTCTCGACTAAGGATTTAATAGTTTGATAAGTCGGATCACTTGTTGAATAACCACGAATAATCTCTACCAATTTCATCATTGGAACCGGATTCATGAAATGCATTCCAATAAATTTATCCGGACGAGTAGAAGCTGATAATTCAGTTATTGAAATTGAAGAGGTGTTACTGGCAAATATAGTATCAGGTTTAACTACATTATTTAACTTGTTAAAAATAGATAGTTTAGCATCTTTATTCTCGTAAATAGCTTCGATCACTAAGTCTACATCCCCAGGTGTTTTTTCAACTCCGATAATTTTTGAAATATTCTTAAGTGCATTCAGTTTTTCTTCTTCCTTTATTACTTCTTTTTTAACCTGTCGATCAAGGTTTTTAGTAATAGTTGTAATTGCTTTGTTAATCAACTCTTCGTTTACTTCGACAAGACTAACGTTAAAGTTATTAAGAGCAAATACGTGTGTAATGCCATTACCCATTGTTCCGCCACCAATTACAGCAACTTTTTTAATTTCCATATAAAGCCCCTTTCTTATTTATAATTTTTTACAATTAATGCTGATGCTTCTCCCCCTCCAATACACAGAGAAGCTAAGCCGTAAGTTGAATTTCTTTTCTTCATTTCATGTATTAAAGTTACAAGTATCCGTGCTCCGCTGGCACCTATTGGGTGACCTAAGGCGACAGCACCTCCATTAACATTCACAATTTCGTTATTCAAACCAAGTATTTTATTATTTGCCAATGATACAACTGCAAACGCTTCATTTATTTCAAAAAGATCTATGTCAGAGAGTTTTAAATTTACCCTTTTTAGAGCTTTGTTAATTGAATCAGCAGGTGCTGTTGTAAATTCAATTGGTGCTTTAGCTGATGAGGATTGAGTTATTATTTCAACGAGAGGTTTTAAACCAAGTTCCTTAGCTTTTTCTTCACTCATCACAAGCAATGCAGCAGCACCATCATTAATGCTTGATGCATTAGCTGCAGTTACAACACCATTTTTATCAAATACGGGTCTTAGCGATGGAATCTTGTCGAACTTTACTTTTCCAGGCTCTTCATCAACACTTACAGATACTTCTTCCCTTCCCACTTTTACTTTAACATCAACAATCTCATCTTTAAATTTGTTATTTTTTTGTGCCTCAAGTGCTTTCTTATAAGAATTGATTGCAAACTCATCTAATTCCTCTCGTTTGAATTGAAAATCTTTTGCACAGGATTCTGCACAATTACCCATGTGAATATTGTTATAAACATCCCAGAGCCCATCTTTAACCATAGAATCTATAACTTCTCCGTTACCGAGTCGATAACCAGACCTAGCCTTATCAAGAATGTACGGTGCATTACTCATACTTTCCTGGCCACCCGCAATTATAATTTCTGCATCACCATTTTGGATTGCCTGCGCTGCCAACATTACAGCCTTAAGACCACTACCACACATTTTATTTATAGTCATACATTCAGTTTTATTTGGGAGACCTGCAAATAACGCAGCTTGTCTTGCCGGAGCTTGTCCTTGCCCACCTGTTAGTACATTACCGAATATTACTTCATCTATTAAATCCGGTGATATTTTAGAATCCTCTAGAACCCCCTTTATTGCGAAACTTCCTAATTGTGCCGCCGATAAAGATGAGAGCGAACCAGCAAATGAACCTATAGGTGTTCTTTTTGCAGATGTGATAACTACTTTTTTCATATTGCCCTCTAAATAATTAGTAAAATTACAACGAAAATTAAAAAAATAATTACTAAGAATCAGATTTTAATTTGGAAAGCTTAGAAAGAAAAGCCTAATTCTGAAGAACTACCGAAGATAGCTCAAAAATAAGACTTGCGGATAATAAAGAAGGATTAACATTGTTTCTGGGAAGACCAGATAATCTATCGAGGCTAGCAGTTATGTTGTTCAGGTTAATATCAGGAAATTTACTATTAAATTTTTCTAATGTTTCAGCATGATCTTTGTAGAAGAATCTATTCATATTCAATCGATGTTTTTGAAGGTCATTAATCCAGGCGATGATCATCCCTACAATTATAGGATAATTTGTTGTATTCTTATCTGAAAGAATTGAATTCAATTCATCAAAGGCAGAGTAAAATTTTCGGCCAAATGAATATCTTAAAACAGATATAGTTTTTTCTTTTAGATCATGAATATTCAGATCGACCAGATTTAATGCAGATTGAATAGAACCCATAGAAAAAGGAGCTACTTCTTCAGCTGTTTTCTGATCCAATTTAAAATAATTAGTTAAGATTAATACAATATCACCTTCGGTCAATGGATCAAAATTAATTTTCCAGCAACGTGATATGATTGTTGGTCTTAATTTTGAGACCATAGAGGTAGTTAGTATAAAAATAACTTTTCCCGGGGGTTCTTCAAGATTCTTCAAAAGTGCATTTTGAGCTTCGTCGTTCATTAAATGTGCATCAGAAATCAGTACAAGTCTATAACCAACATCGTTGTAATCTAAGGAAAGAAACTTTTTAATATTTCGAATGCTATTAATTTTAATTGAATTTGCTTTTGGAATTGAAACTTTATAAAAAGGATTTGCCACCTTAAGTTCTATTTGTTCTCTTACTAATTCTAGTTCGTCCTGACTAAGTTTTTCAGTGGGTGAACTGGTATCGGTTTCATTTTTACCACGAGGAAGAGGGAAAATAAATTTAACTACAGGTTCAGATAGTAGTTCGATCAGTCTGCTGCTTTTTTCAGATTCCTTTACGTTATTGCTTTGCACAATTGACTGGACAAATTTAATTGCAGCATTTTCTTTACCAACGCCTGCAATACCTGAAAATAGAAAAGCGTGAGGAATTGTATTTGATTTAAGAAAATTATGAAGAGTTTTTTTTACTCTCTCTTGTCCAGGAATTTTATCGAGAACTGAATTCATCTGTTAGGTGCAGAAAAGCACCTGTTAGAATTCATCTTCGTTATAGAAGAAATCTTCATCGGAAGGATAATCTGGCCAAATGTCTTCAATGGTCTCATAAGGTTCATCACTGTCTTCAAGTTCTTTTAAATTTTCTATTACTTCGTATGGTGCCCCTATTCTATCTGCATATTCTATAAGTTCATCCTTAGTAGCTGGCCAGGGCGCATCATCTAGATAAGCAGCAAGTTCAACCGTCCAGATCATATTATTTTTCCGTAAGAGATGTAGTTGAATTATTCAGGTCAAAAAATGTATAGTCATCAAAGAAAAAGTCTGTGGGGTCTAAAGCTTTTCCATTATGATGAATTTCGTAGTGTAAGTGAGGACCTGATGAAAGTCCTGAGTTACCGGATTTTGCTATTAATTGTCCCCTGGTTACTAACTCACCTCTTTTAACAAGCGCTTTAGAAAGGTGCGCATAAATCGTTAAATATCCAAAGCCGTGATCAATTTCAACCACTAAGCCGAACCCACTCTGTCTTTCAACAGCGACGACTCTTCCGTCTCCGGGAGAATGAACTGGAGTTCCCCAATCACAATTTATATCCAATCCACTATGAAATTTTCTAATACCTAAAATCGGATGTCTTCTCATTCCAAAACCATCAATAGAATAATTACCTACTGTTGGTTTTATTGCAGGTAATGACGCATATAATTTTTGATTTAAATTAAGTTGATTTTCAATTTCTTTAGCTTGATATTTTTCAAATTTTACTGTCGCAATCATTTCATCTACAGATTTTAACAGACTTTCTATTTCATCATCTCTAATATTTAAACCAGAATAAAGAATGTCCTCACTACCACCTGTACCTATTAGCTTTTCTTCCTCTGAAATTGGCTGAAGATTGGCTGAGATTCTTAACTCTTTATTTAACATTGAAATGCTATCAATTTCTGCGAGTATGTCCTGATAAGATGAAGAAATCCTGTTAATCTCATACTTGAGTTTTTCATTTTCTCTTTTAAGTGAATGAATCTTAATACTATTGTTAGAGCCCAAGCCTACAAAATAATAGAAAGCTATAAAGATAAAAGCAATGAATAGAGATGAAATGGTAAGCACTGTAAATAGTTTTAATTTGAAATGCTTTATTTCAACGTACTTAAGGCTGGGCTTTGAAAAGTAGAATAATTTTTTCATAAATCAACGCGCAAAATTAAAGATTTAGGTTACTTGAGTCAAGCCTTTATGAAACTATTCAAAGTCGTGTTCAAAGTAGTCGGTTGCTCGTTGAGTTCCTGAATTTTTATCAGAAATTCGCTCAGAAAGACGCTTTTTAAATATTTCTGCTGCATTATATCCATAATGCTTTAAAAGATAATTAAGAGCAATTACCTCGGAAATTACAGTTATATTTTTTCCGGGTAATATTGGTAATTTAATATGTGGAATATCAATTCCGGAAATTGCAACAGTATTTTCTTCTAAACCGGTTCTCGTATAGTGAGTCTTGGCATCCCATATTTCTAATTCAACCAAAATTTCAAGCCTTTTTTGATATCTTATTGCTCTAATACCAAAAATTCTTTCAATATCAATAATTCCAAGACCTCTTAATTCCATATAATGTTTGGCAATGTCCGTACCAGAACCCATTAGTATCCCCTCCCCCTTTTTAGTTAAAATAATCACATCATCGGCAACTAATCTATGTCCCCTTTCTACCAGATCCAGGGCAACTTCGCTCTTTCCAACCCCTGATTTACCGACAAAACATATCCCGACGCCGTAAACATCTACAAATGAGCCATGTATTGTAATTCTTTCCGAAAACTGATCATCCAGAAAATCGCTTAATAAATAAACTAATTTGGTAGTAGAATATGGAGTAACAAAAACGGGTACTCTCTTTTCC
>JBATIA010000333.1:0-6008 GCA_049667415.1 Ignavibacteriaceae bacterium | reverse complement strand
TTTACAACCGCTCTTATAAATCAGCCATCACTTTTAGTCGATATTGCTAAAGTGTTTGTTGTTTAATTGTTATTAAATTGTCATTCCCGTGAAAACGGGAATCCATAACTATTAAAAATAGATTCCCACTTTCGTGGGAATGACATTCCTTCAAAATAATTCTTGCAGTTCTTAAAACATCGCACTAACACCAATCGAAGGTAGAATACCAATCGTTTCGTTAAACTCAGGTTCTTGTGTTCGCTGGTCCCATCTGACACCGGTTACATTTTTTCGATTATAGATATTCTGAATATCTATATAAGTTATTATCGTCCAACTGCTGAAAAACCATCGTTTATCAACCCGAACATCGAGACTGTGGTTAACCGGAAATCGAAGTGTGTTAATTTGATCAACGCTTTGTGATCCGTCTGAGTTATATGGAGTGTAGGGTTTACCGGTTGAATATCGGAATTTTGTTGCGACTTCCCATTCTTCAGTAATCTTATAACCACCACTAATATTGAATATCCAGGTTTGATCATAGCTGCCAATTCTGTCAACTTTATCCAATGCGATGAAATTAGCTTCGCTGTAAGTTAAACTGAGAATTCCATAATATGGAGTGTCTGAAAGTTTTTTCTGAAGTGATACTTCAAATCCTTTTGCCAGACCGGTTCCATTCGAGTTTAGCGGATCCAAACCGAATGTTGCAAAGTTTTCATCCGAGCCAGCGAATCCTGCACCAGTGTTTGCCATAACCAGGTAAGTTCTTCGAAGACTTGTTGGATAATCAAAATAATCTTTAAAAAATCCTTCTACTCTAAATAAAGCATCTGCAGAAAAATATTGATCAACTCCCAGTACAAATTGATTGACCCGGATGTTTTTTAATTCATAGTTGATTTCATTTCCAACTAACCAAATGTAAGATGGTGCCTGATGATAAATGCCCGTGCTAAATGTCAGTGAAGTAATTTCAGTTAGCCGGTATGATGTTGAAAATCTTGGACTGAAAAATGTTTTTGTAGATGTTGGACTAAAATAATCTGCCCTGATTCCGAGATTAAGATTTAGCTTATCAAAGAACAAAAAACTGAAGTTAGTATATGCTGCAAGTTTATTGTAATTCTCATCAGCATTTAAATCAGTGGTCGGAATGCTGTCGCCAAAAGTGCTTGTAAATTCAGGTACAAAGATGTCTGCTTCAAAATTGATAAGCTTTCCAGATACACCAGCATTTAGCTCAATTGTCTTGTTCAGTTTGTAAGTAAGATCAGCTTTGAGTGTATTCTCTTTTTCAAGAGAATTGTTTGTGAAGATAGGATTTAATAGTGAATCAGTTTGTTGAGTGTTGTAGTCAACATAATTTCGGTTTAAAGTAACATCAAGAAATCCTTTATTGAATAGATGGCGATATGATATTCCTGTTGCATACTGTGTTTGATCACTTCCTAGAATTCTGGAATTATCGTAACGCTGTTCTTCTGTATCATTAAAATATTTTACATTATCGAATGCAGCGATAAGTAAAAACGAAATGGAGTTCCTATTATCAAACTTCCAATCATACTTGGCAAAACCATCATAATATTCGGGAACGAATGAAAAGTCCGCAGCTTTAAAAATAAAATCAAGATAGCTTCTTCTTGCGGAAACTATAAATGTTGAGTTACTCGTTACCGGTCCTTCAATATCAAGTCCAAATTGTGTTGCAGAAATTGTTGCTTTTCCCCCGATTTTATCTTTTCTCCCCTCACGAAAGTCAATTGTTAATACAGATGAAAGCTTATCTCCATTCAGAACTGAAAAGCCGCCGGTTGAGAAAGTTGTTCCGCTAACGAAATCAAGATTTACATAACTAAGTGGACCACCGGTTGCACCTTGAGTTCCAAAGTGATTAATGTTCTGAACAGGAATTCCATCAATCAAATATAAATTTTCGGATGGACCGCCGCCTCTAACAATTAAATCGTTTCTTCCCGGATCAGCTTGTGCAACTCCAGGTAAAACAGAAACTGCTCGAATAACATCTTCAAATCCACCGGCACTTCTTCTTATTTCCTCATTACTGAAACTTTTGATGCTTCCAACTTCAATTGGATTTCTAAGGAAGTAATCGCTTTGAACAACCACACCTTCAAGCTCAATTGCCGTAACAGTTAACTCGAAGTCAACCTGTGCCGGTCTTCCGGGCATAACGCTTATATCGGTTTTGGTTACACTATTGTATCCAATTACAGAAGCACGAACCTGATAGGTATTTGGTGGTAAATTGGTAATTAAGTACTCCCCTTCGGCGTTTGTTGCAGCACCATAGTCCGTTTCGACTACAACTACATTCGAACCTATCAGAGGCTCTTTTGTAAACTTATCTATCACCCTACCATAAACTGATCCATTACCCTCCTGGGCTAAAAGCAGTATTGGTGTTAACAAGTAAAGAATTGATACTAATAAATATTTCATTGTAATTATTCTATTTGCGGAATATTTTTAGACTTATAACAAAAAGGTAAATATTAAAGTTCTGTAATTTGATTCTATTTTCTATTATTAGTTGCAATTATTTTTTATAATTGGTATACATAATTTATAAAAGATAGAAATATTAGGACTTCAAAGTATCATGTTTTTAGTTGTTAAATGAAAAAATCAGATAATTTAAGCTTTGATGAGGTTATTAATAATTTCGGGGAAGTCTTCTTCTGGAGTTCAGGATCTGATAAGTCTCAAGTTCAGTACACTGAGAATATTATTTCAGTGACCGGTTTTAGTGATTCGGAAATAAATAAACTAAAAGATACCTGGTCATCTCTGATTCTAAAGAATGATTTAGAAGAATATAGAAGAAAGCTGGATGCCTTTGAAAAGGATCCGGAGAAAGACTTTATTAACCTTGATTACAGAATCGCAAGAAAAGAGGGAACTATAGTTCATTTATCTGAACGAATTAAATTGATTCGTGGATCTGATGGCAAGATTGTTAAAAGAATGGGAATGGTTATGGATGCAACAGATCATCTTGAAGAATTCGAAGCGCTTAAAAGAAAAAATGAGGATCTTGTACTGCTCAATTCCTCAAAGGATAATTTTATTTCTATTCTTTCACATGATCTTCGGGCTCCTTTTACAAGCATACTGGGGTTTTCTGAAATTATTCTAAATGAAAGCAAACTGCCTGAAAAAGATAAAAGTGAATACGTTAAATTTATCCATGATTCTTCGCAAAGTCAGCTGCAACTTATTAATCATCTTTTCGACTGGTCGCACCTTCAGACAGGAAGAATAAAGCTTGAAATCCAACGACTTCATGCACAGAGTATTACCTACAATTGCGTTTCCTATTTAACAGGACTGGCAGTTAGAAAAAACATTCATATTGAGGTCAAAGTACCGGAGGCATTTCATATCGATGCCGACGAAAGGCTTATTACTAAAGTTCTGATTAATCTTATAAGCAATGCGGTTAAATTTTCACCTGTAAACGAGTTGGTAGAAATTTCTGCTAATATTTACAATAATGATTTTATTGAATTTGTTGTAAGAGATAGGGGAGTTGGCATTTCCGAAGCAAATCGGGAAAATGTTTTTGACATTGGAAAAATATTCTCGACCGAAGGAACAAAAGGAGAAAAAGGAAGTGGTTTAGGGTTGATGCTCGCAAAACAGATTATTGAAAAACATGGAGGGCAAATATGGTTTTTTTCAAAAGAGGGAAAAGGTAGTGAATTTCATTTTACTATACCTGCAGCAGCAAGTACTATTCTTCTGGTTCTGGAAAACAATGAGTTATTGGATGATTTGAAACAGAAATTGATGCAAAGTTTTCCAAAACTTAAAGTAATCGCTGCAGAAAACGCTTTTGAAGCACTTGAAATAATCTCTGTTAAATTGCCTTCTCTACTAATTTGTGAGCACAATTTACCCCTGATGGATGGGCTTCAGTTTGTTAATACAGTTCGTGAGAAACATAAAAATATTCAATTACCATTTATAGTTTTTCTTTATTCTGATTCGGAAGAGTTACTTAAATCTTATCAAGAAATTGGTGTTAAAGCAATAAAGCAAAAACCATCACTTAGTGATGATCTAAAAGAAAGAATAGAATCAGTGCTTTTTATGTAAGTATGATTTTGTTTTAGTTAATAATTTTAATTGATGATTCTATTAAATAAGTTATGAAAAGGAGAAAATTGTTAAATCAACTTGACTTAAATACTCTTTCCAAGAACGATCAGGTGGATCATTTCCTTGTTATAAGAAAGATTGAACTACGTAGCACACGAGCCGGAAAAGATTTTCTTTCTACAGAGCTTGGTGATAAAACAGCATCTCTTAATGCAAGTATTTGGGAGGGATTTGCAGAAATTGCTGCAAAAGGTAAGACTGGTGATGTTGTGAAAGTAACCGGCACAATTGAAGAATACCAGGGTGCTCTACAGATAAGGATTGCGTCTGTTAAATTAGCAACCGCCGCTGATAATGTAAGTCCAAAAGACTTCCTTCCTGAATCGAAGCGAAACCTTGAGGAGATGAAAAAGGAATTTAACCAGATAATTAAAAGCATATCCGATGTACATTTGAGCAATCTTACTAAACAGGTTTTTTCAGTAGAAAGATTCGAGATGTTTTGCAATGCCCCTGCCGGCAAGTCATGGCATCACGCCTATATTCATGGCTTATTGGAGCACACTCTTGAGATAATAAAAATTTGTGAATTGATGTGTGAATTTCATAATGAGCTGAACAGGGATCTGCTTATAGCCGGCGCAATGTTGCATGATGTTGGTAAAATAGAAGAGTTAAGCTTTGATAGCTCCTTTGATTATACTGATAAAGGAAAACTTGTCGGGCATATTGTTATTGTATCCAATTTGGTAAGAGATGAAATAAAAACTATTCCTGGTTTTCCTGTTGAACTTGAAAATAACCTTGTACATTTAATTCTAAGTCATCAGGGAAAACTTGAGCATGCTTCTCCGGTAGTTCCCAAAACTGTTGAAGCAATTGCTCTTTACCAGGCAGATGAGTTAAGTGCGAAAGTTAATGCTTATAAAAATGCGCTCAATTCTGAAATAAGGGGAGACTCAAATTGGACGAGATATATTCCACTTGCAGATACTGATCTTCACAAACATAATGTTACTCCGGAAAAAAAGGAGAAATTAAATAAATCTTTATTTGAATAATTGAAGGAGTCAAATGAAAAATTTTACTTTTTTAACAACCCTGTTTTTTTCTTTCTTACTTGTAAGCAATTCATATTCTCAGACTTTTGAAGAGCTAATCCGGGAAGGGGATAAATACAACACTGAATTCAATCATCAAAAATCTTTGGAGACGTATCAAAAAGCAAATAAGCTCGATCCTGGTAATTGGGAGGTACTCTGGAGAATTAGCAGGGCATTAGTGGATATCGCAAATAAAATGCCTGAAGGAACTGACGAACAGGAAGAAGCGAAGTTCAACAAATATAAAGAATCATTCATGTATGCAGATAGTGCTGTAAAGCTGGCTCCTGATCAAACCATTACCTATGTGAGAAGAGCGATTGTTAATGGAAGAATTGCTTTGTTTGAAGGAGTATTCTCTGCAATCGGGACAGTAAACGATGTAAAAGATGACTGTGAAAGAGCTATACAACTAAACAATGGTGGGAACTATGTCCAAGCACTATCACATTATGTATTGGGAAGAACCCATTCAAAAGTCTGTGAAAAGGCTTATCTATTAAGACTTCCGCTTGGTTTGGGATGGGGAGATATGGAGGTTGCTATCAGGGAATATCAGAATGCCATTAAGCTCAAACCAAATTACAGAATGTTTTATCTTGATTTGGCAAAAGCATTTATAGAAGAAGATGAATATGAACTTGCGAAAGAAAATCTTCTCAAGGTAGAGAAAGCACCTGTTAATTTAGAAGATGATGAGGCATATTTGAAGGAAGCGAAGCAACTTTTAGCAGAGGTTAATAAAGAACTAGAGTGATACAACTTGATAAAAGTCTGATTGATTCTCTGAAA
>JBATIA010000332.1:0-22297 GCA_049667415.1 Ignavibacteriaceae bacterium | reverse complement strand
GTATCAACGTGTGCAATGAAAGCAATTGGCGGCACTTTCTTTTTAGTGTTTGCAGGGATTGTTGCCATTACGTAACCCCACTTATCCATAGCTGCATCTTTTAGTCCCATCTTCTTTAATTCCTTTGCAAGATCTGCAGAAAGCTTTTTCTGCTTTTCCGTGCTCGGAAAGCTGGTTGATTCTTCGTCGGATTGGGTATCATATTTAACATACTTTAAGAAACGATCAACGCAAGTGAATTTATATTTTGGATCGAACATGATTCCTCCTGATCTTCATTTTAGGTTTATTGTTTATCAACTCTTTTAATTTCTACTCTTCTGTTTTGTGCTCTGCCTTCGTGGGTGAAGTTATCTGCCACAGGTTTACTGCTTCCCAGGCCAACAACATTAAAACGTACTTTTGGAACTCCTCTTGAAACAAAGTAGTTCAAAACTGATTCAGCACGCATCTGCGACATCTTAACATTTCCTGCTTCTCCGCCAACATTATCAGTATGACCTTCAATTCGCCATCTTGAAAGCGGATACTTTTTCATCTGTTCCAGAAGCTTGTCCAATTCAGGATAAGCAGCAGGTTTAAGCTGAGCATTGTTAAATTCAAAACTTGTCTCTGAACTAAGAACAAGCTGCTCAAGATTTAATTCCGGAACAGGAGGTGTAATCACATATTCGCAACCTTTTCCATCTACCTGTACTCCCGGCAACGTACCCGGGCATTGATCTTTGTAATCGGGGACACCGTCGAGATCGGAATCCAATGGACATCCATTTTTATCTACTTCTACTTCGTAAGGGGTATCGGGACACCTGTCTAAATTATCCGGTACACCATCGGCATCCATGTCAAACGGACATCCGTAATCATCAACTTGAACCCCTTTTGGTGTGTTCGGACAAAGATCTGTATAATCGGGAACGCCATCACCATCGGAATCAAGCGGACAACCTTTTTTATCAATTGGTGCACCAGTAGGAGTTCCGGGACATTCATCTAAATAATCTGCAACACCATCTCTGTCTGAATCAAGCGGGCATCCAAATTCATCAACATTTATTCCTGAAGGAGTATCATCACACATATCTTTTGAATCAACAACACCATCACCATCAGAGTCAAACTCAGTTAAGAATGAATAAGAAATTCCTCCCATCACAGAAAAAAACATATCGTTGCTTACACCAATTGCCTGATCATCCAGCCAATCATTTGGTGATATTTGAACTCCACCACTTAAATTCAGAGACAGATTATCCGTAACCGGAAACCGAACTCCGAGTTCCCCTAAATAGTTAACCTCTGTAGTTTTGTAAATTCCTTCTGAATTGTTTGGTAATTTAACTCCACCCTGTCCTTTCGGATCGAAAGATAAGCTGGCAATTCCTGCAAAGAGATAGGGAAAAGCAACATCATTAATGCTTAAATTGAAAATTACTCCTGCACCGAAAGAACTAATATTTGTTCTGAACTCCTCTGGTTCCAAACCCGAATCACTTCCCTTAAGAAATCCTGCACTGCCGAAAGCTCTTAAACCAAATCCACTTTTAGCCCAGGCAGGAAAAAAGTATTCAAATGAAAGTCGACCCAGGTAATCAACACCCAAACCAGCATAATCTGTGTTTGCCAGTGTGGTACCACCTTCAACAGATAAGACTATAGTCCCTGAAAATGGATTATATCTTTGAGTTTTAGATGTCTGTGTATAACTGACGGATGAAAAGAGTAAAATTGAAAGTGAAATAGTGAGCGCAAATTTCATTAATATTTTTCCGTTAAAGTTGATAAGAATAGCACAAATTTAACGGTTATTGTAGAAGTAAAAAAGTTAATTGAGTTACCAGTAACCTTCGAGGTTTGAATACTTAACAACGTGCAACCTCGAAGGTTTCCCGAATTAAAATCCCCTTCTCAATACCTTCTCCATATCAGATTTAATCATCAGCTTAACGAGGTCTTCAAACTTTGTTTTTGCTTTCCAGCCAAGCACCTTTTTTGCTTTTGTTGGGTTACCAATCAGCAAATCTACTTCCGTGGGACGGTAGTAAGCTGGATCGATTGCAATCAGAGTATTACCTTTTTTCAGCTTGGTAGTAAAATCTTTAATGTATGATTTTTTATTAGAAGAATAACTAATAAGCTTCTTTGCTTTTTCAAGATTGATTGATTTAATAATTCCTTTTTCGTTTTCTCCTTTGCCTTTCCATTCCAGTTCGATTCCCAAATTTTCAAAAGTCAGTTCAGCAAACTCCCGCACAGTTTTAGTTTCTCCAGTTGCAAGCACAAAATCATCAGCTACTTTGTGCTGTAGAATTTTCCACATACCCTCACAATACTCTGGCGCAAAACCCCAGTCTCTTTTTGCATTAAGATTTCCGAGAGTTAATTCTTTTTGCAATCCTGCTGCAATTCGCGAAGCAGCACGTGCAATCTTTCTGCTTACAAATGTTTCGCCTCTTCTGGGAGACTCGTGATTAAAAAGTATACCATTCGATGCAAAGATATTGTATGCTTCGCGGTAATTAACAATTATCCAGTAACCATAAAGTTTTGCAACGCCGTAAGGAGAACGTGGATAAAACGGCGTCGTTTCACTTTGAGGAATTTCCTGAGCCTTTCCATAAAGCTCACTTGTTGAAGCCTGGTAGAATTTTACTTTCTTCAAACCCACTTCGCGGATTGCATCGAGAAATCTTAACGTACCTAATGCATCAACCTGTGCTGTGTAATCAGGTACTTGAAATGAGACTTTAACGTGACTTTGTGCAGCAAGGTTATAAATTTCATCAGGCTCAATTTTTTCGAGAAGTCGGTTGAGATTACTAGTATCAACAAGGTCACCATAATGCAGGAACATTTTCGTATTCAGAATTTTGGGATCGTTATAAAGATGATCAATTCTTCCGGTATTGAAAGAACTGCTTCTTCTGATGATCCCGTGGACTTCATATCCTTTATTGAGAAGAACTTCAGTTAAGTAACTTCCGTCCTGACCGGTAATGCCGGTAATTAATGCTTTTTTCATTTTATTATCTTCTCTTTAATTCAATGGAACACAGATTAAACGGATGCAACTGATCAGGACTGATTTTTTCAATCCGTGAGAATCCGTTCAATCTGCTAAATCAGTGTTCTATTCTCTTATTTAAATTATTTAAGAACCAAAAATATGTTTTTTCAATTCCCATTCTCAACTCCGTTTTGTATTTCCATCCAAGAGAATTTATTCTGGAAACATCCAGAAGCTTGCGTGGGGTACCATCCGGTTTAGTAGTATCATTTAATATCTTTCCATTAAACTGCATTATATCCGCGATCAAATCGGCAAGCTCACTTATCGAAAGATCTTTTCCTGTTCCAATATTGAGGTGCGAAATTCCTTTTTCATAAATATCATTCGCATTAACTTTTTCAAGTAAAAACAATATTGCATCAGCAAGATCCTCAACAAAAAGAAATTCCCGAAGAGGTTTGCCTGTTCCCCAGATGACAACCTCTTTTTCATTTTTATCAACTGCCTCATGAAACTTCCTGATGAAAGCTGGAAGTACGTGAGATGTTTGCAGATCAAAATTATCATTCGGACCGTAAAGGTTTGTCGGCATCACTGAATAAAAGTTTGAGCCATACTGCCTGTAATAATTTTCACAGAGTTTTATTCCTGCAATCTTTGCAATTGCATAAGGCTCATTCGTGAATTCAAGATAGTCTTTGAGTAAATATTCTTCTTTCAATGGCTGAGGTGCCAATTTGGGATAGATGCAGGAACTTCCGAGAAAGATAAGTTTCTCAACCCCGTTTTTATAAGCGTTGTGAATCAGATTAGTCTCAATCATCAAATTATCATAAATAAATTCAGCGCGGTAAGTATTATTTGCCAAAATACCGCCCACCTTTGCCGCTGCTACGATAACAATTTCGGGTTTCTCCTTTTGAAAAAATTCTTCAACTTCGCTTTGCCTGATTAAGTCAAGTCCGGGGTAATTTTTAAGTATAAGGTTTTGATAACCACGCTTTTTAAGTTCATTAGTGATTGCAGAACCAACCATCCCGGTATGACCGGCGATATAAATTTTTTTATCAATATGTTTGAATTGTTTTATCATAATACATTATTATCTACAATCCATAATAAACGGCAAAATAAAATTCCTGATCACTTTCATCAATAAAGCTTAAGTCTGCTTGCTGCATTGAAGTTTTCATAAACTGATACCGTGCCCGAAACATCAGATCGTGCATTATTTCATATTTGACTTGTGCCCCTAAATAAGTATAGTTTGTTCTTAATCCGGAAAGAAATGGTGGCTGGGGCTGATCAAATTGCTTGCTTCCATCTGCAAGTTCACCTTGACGAATGTACCGTACCCAAAGTAACCCTTCCAGTCCTCTTATAAATCTGTACTTTAATGATCCAAAAACCTGGTCAGCATTATTGTTCATCCAATGTCCCAAAACATAAGATGCACTTTCATAAGTTGTTGTTTTAATATAATGCTGATAAGCGTAAGGATAAATTTTTGTGTACTCAAGCTTTAATGTTAGGTTTTCAAAAGGCAAATCTGTTAACGAACTCCCAAGTGTAAATCCTATCTGGTTTCTCTGAGTGGATGCATCAAATAAACCGTTTAGTGTCAGCTCGTCAATCAAAAGCGTTCCATATAGATGAGTATTTTTTAAATGTCCTTTTGAACTAACAGAAAAAAAGAATTGTGCGTTACCTCCTGCCTGGTTATAATGTCTGCTTAAATAATGATCAGCTAAACGGAAGAATGTTACAGGAATCAAATACAAAAATTCAAGTCTGTCTGCGTAAATAATAGATTCACCCAAAGAAATATCTAATCCATTTGTTGGTTTTATGGTTAAAGTATGAGAAGCAAGATACTTTTCTCTAAATAAAAATCTTTGATAATCAATTGCAGTACTGTAAAGACTTGTAGTATCAACTACATCAGAAGACAGCCAGGCGTGAAAGTAATTAAAGCTTAACCATTTAACAGGATTAATATCCAAACGAATAAGTGGGAAAGAAGGGGCTTTTTGTGAGAGAACAAGGAGCCCATTATCACCATAACCCCATTCTAAAAATTCTTTACCCACAGCCACACTACCCCAATCCCAATCTGTTGCAAGCATCATTTTTGCTTCGCTGTATTCCATTTTGTCAATAGAATAATTTACAGTATTCATGTCAGTCTTAGCATTAACTCCGGTTTCGGGAGTGAAACTTTTTGTCTTGTCCAGTGTTGTACCAGTTTCAGTGTTATCCCTGAAATCAAAACTAAATCCCAGAAGATCAGAGATATAACCATAAGAATAGAAACCGTTCCAGAAATGCGTTTGCTTTGCTTTTTTAACCGAGCCGATTTCAGCACCAAGAATTAAATTTGCATTAATTTTAAGCCCAACACCACCGTATGAAAAAAATCTCCACCTGTCAGATGGGTCACCATTAAAATAATCCAGGTTCTCCTTTTTATTTTCATTTCCTCCGATTAACCATTCTTCAAAGTAATAATCATTCAGAAAAAATTTTAGCTCCTCTTTTTCAAGTGAAGTAAGTTCGGCGGAAAGTGAATCGGCCTGTAGCAACTTTTCAGCAATATATGTTCTGGGTAAGGGTCTTATCAAATCATCAAATTCTATAATTCCCTTCTGGCTTATCCTACGGAGAAAATTATATACATCCTCATATAAAGGTTCGTAAACCAACTGTGCTCTTACTAAAGGAACTGCTGATAAAAAAATCAGAGCCAGAAGCAGATTTTTTGCAAAACAGATTATTTTTAGCAAGTTCATTTCCCCCCGATGAATTCATTAATTTTATTAACAACATATTCTTGCTGTTCTTTTGTCAACTCGGGGAAAACAGGTAATGCCAAAGAGATATTACAAGCTTCTTCAGCTTCCGGAAAATCTCCTTCTTTATATTTCAAATCGGCAAAACACTCCTGCAGATGGAAAGGCACAGGATAATAGATTTCGTTGCCTATTTCATTTTCTGCAAGAAATTTTTTCAGCTCATCTCTCTGCTGAACTCTAATTATATACTGATTATAGATGTGATAGTTATGTATGTCTGTTTTAGAACTTTGACTAAGAGTCTTATAAATAGCCTTTGGAAGCAGCACTTTGTTTTTATCATCAAATCGTGTTCTACCCGTATCTTCAGCCAACCCGGCATTAATGAAAAGCTGATTATAATATTCTGCATTTGCTCTTCTTTTCTCCGACCATTTATTAAGGTGCGGAAGTTTTACTCTCAACACTGCCGCCTGCAAAGCATCTATTCTAAAATTTCCACCAATTACTTTATGATAATATTTTTGCTCACCACCGTGAACTCTTTTTATACGAAGCATATAAGCAAGTTCATCATTATTAGTGGTAACTAGTCCACTATCCCCATAACCGCCGAGATTTTTGCTTGGGAAAAACGAGAAGCAACCAATATCACCAATGGTTCCGACAAAACTTCCATCTTTATACTGTGTACCGATTGCCTGTGCAGCATCTTCAATTACAATAAGATTATTTTCTTTTGCTACTCTCATTATTTTTTCCATTGCAGCACTCTGACCGTAAAGATGAACCGGTATTATTACTTTTGTTTTGGGTGTTATCTTCCTCTTTACATCATCAATACTTAAGTTAAATGTAACCGGATCTATGTCCGCAAAAACAGGAACGGCATTCATCCTTGATACAACACCTGCAGTAGCAAAGAAAGAGTAAGTAGGAACTATCACCTCGTCACCGGGTTTGAGGTCAATTGCCATTAAAGCTAATAAAAGAGCATCTGTTCCCGAAGAAACTCCGATTGCATGTTTGCAGTTCAGGTAATCACAAAATTCTTTTTCCATTTTTTCGACTTCGGGTCCCAGTATAAAATATTGTGATTCTGCAATACGTAAAATGGCTTCATCAAGTTCTTTTTTGAGAGATTGATATTGTAGTTTTAAATCGAGAAGTGGGACTTTCATATTTATTCCGGATTTTTTGATCATTAAATTAGGGAGAAACAAAAGTAATTACTACTAAAATGCTTTACTCGGGCTATAAAAGAAATCTTTTTCAATATTTTTGAAGAGGGTAGCATTTAGATCCTTTTCAGAAACTATGGGATTCTGAATTTTCCAATCAATGTTTAATTCAGGATCATTGTAAAGAATGGCCCTTTCGTGAGTTTTACTAAAGTAATTTGTGCATTTGTAAGAAAATACTGTTTCTTCAGAAAGAACAGAAAAACCATGTGCAAAGCCCGGTGGTATCCAAAGCTGTAACTTCATTTCCGAATTCAAAACCTGCGAGAAATATTTCCCGAATGTTGGTGAATTAAACCTTATATCAACAGCAACATCCAGGACTTCCCCCTCTATTACCTGGCAAAGTTTTCCCTGGGCTTTATCCCCAACCTGATAATGTAATCCCCGTATAGTTCCTTTTTTCGATTTCGAAATATTATCCTGGATAAAATCATAGTTAATACCAACGTCTTCATATTGTCGTTTATTATAACTTTCGAAAAAAAATCCACGGTCGTCTGGAAAAAAATCCGGCTGTAAAACCAGAAGCCCGTTCACTTGTTTGGCAATTACTTTCAATAAATTAACTCTCTGCTAAAATTTTCTCAAGATATTCTCTGTAAAGTGATTTGGGAATGCAGTTAATTAAACCTGCAAACTGTTCTTTATTTATGAAACCTCTGTTGTAAGCAATTTCTTCAATGCAAGCTACTTTGAGACCCTGTCTGTCTTCAATTACACCAAAGAAGTTAGATGCAGCAAGTAATGCTTCAGGAGTTCCGGTATCGAGCCAGGCAACCCCTCTGCCTATTTTTTCAACGCGGAGTTCACCCAAATCAAGATAAGCACGTATTCCATCTGTAATTTCTAATTCACCCCTTTTTGAAGGTTTCAGGTTTTTTGATATTTCAATTACCCTGTTATCAAAAACATATAATCCCGGTATAGCATAATGTGATTTAGGTTTAAGAGGTTTTTCCTCTATTGATATTACCTTCCCGCTTTTATCAAACTCAACTATTCCATATCGCTCAGGATCGGTAACCTGGTAACCGAAAATTGTTGCTCCCTTTTCGATTTTAAGAGCATTGTAAAAGAAATCAAGATACCCGTAAAAAATATTATCACCAAGAATAAGGCAAACACGATCAGAGCCAATAAATTTTTCTCCAAGAATAAAGGCTTCAGCAATTCCCCTTGGTTCCGGTTGAACAACAAAGTCAAATTTCATCCCCAGTTGGGAACCATCACCAAAAAGTTTTTTATACAATGGAATGGTCTCTGTATTTGAAATGATTAATATATCTCTAATTCCTCCAAGCATTAAAATGGAAAGAGGGTAATAAATAAGTGGTTTGTCATAGATCAGAGCAAGCTGTTTGCTGTAAACTTGTGTTATAGGATATAACCTGGAACCAAGTCCACCGGCTAATATTATTCCTTTCATAAATCTTCTATACTTATCTGAATTTTAATAGGATTTATCATACAGAAACAAATATAAACATTATTCTTTTTTCTAAAATACCCTCTTTTGATATTGATTTACAGGAGAGTTCCTCTCAATATAATTAGGGCTACAGTAAAGTAAATAATTAACCCGGATACGTCTACTATGGTAGTAACTAAGGGACCTGAAGATGTTGCAGGATCAGCACCAAACCTCTTTAAAATGAATGGTAGCATTGAACCCGATAAGGTACCCCACATTACTATGCCAATAATAGAAAAAGAAACTGTGAAACCAATCAAAACCCAGTATTCACTAAGCGTTTCTGATACATTAGCTAATATCCCAACTTGTATAAAACCAATGGTTCCCAAAATCAAACCCAATACTAAACCGGATAATATTTCCCTGCGCATAATTAACCACCAGTCCGTCAAATTTATTTCTCCGAGTGCCATCGCTCTTATAACCAGTGTTGCCGCTTGTGAGCCGGAATTTCCACCGCTAGAAATAATGAGAGGTATAAAAATCGTTAAGGCTATTGCTTTACCTAGATGGTCTTCAAAAAATCCTAATACAAACGCAGTAAGTATTTGAGCAATGAAAAGAATGGTAAGCCAAAAAGCACGCTTCTTTATAATCACAACTAACGGAATCGTAGGATAGGGTTCATCAAGGACTTCTACTGCTGCTAACTTCTGAATATCTTCAGTAGCTTCTTCTTCAGCCACATCCAGAACGTCATCTACTGTCACTATACCAATCAAAATACCTGAATTATCTACAACCGGAAGAGCAATGCGGTCATATTTTTTAAAGACTTCCACTGCTTTTTCCTGATCGTCGTGTACATTTAGTGCAACAAAGTTCTCGTCCATCAAATCAATTATTTTTTTATCAGGAGAGGCAAGTATAATTTCCCTGATCCTTATATCATCTATCAAAACACCTTTTTCGTTAATAACATAAATAACGTTCAGCGTTTCACTGTCTGCTCCGTTTTGACGAATATAATCGAGTGTTTCAGAAATGCTCCAATCTTGTTTTACTGCTATGTATTCGGGTGTCATCAATCGCCCGACACTATTTTCCGGATAACCTAACAGTGCTTGTGCAACTTTTCTTTCCTCACCTGATAACAATTGAATCAAACGTTTGGCAGAAGTTCCTGGCAGTTCTTCTAATAGTGCGGTTCGATCATCAGGGGACATATCATTAAGTATTGCTGCGACCTCCTCGTGACCCATTGCTTTCAATAGTTCTTCCTGTGTTTCAAATTCCAGATGTTCGAAAGTATCCGCCGCAAGGTCAATAGATAATACACGAAATACTATTACTTTTTCCTGTTCGGGCAGATCAATTATCAGGTCGGCTATATCGGCTGGGGTCCAATCGCTTAGGATTTCTTTTAGTATGCCTAGTTGTCTCTCAGCAATCAGAGACTCTATTTCGGGCATTAGCAATTTGCTGAGCATAGGAAATCCCTCCCGATTATTATTACTATTTTTTTACATTATAGTGAAGAAAATTCAATTTAATTCGAGTCAAAAATAGTTTGTTAATCCGGTAAAAACAATCTTATAAACTGATATAAGAAATAAAAATCTTGAAATGTTATTCAGTAAATTTGGGTTAATATTCAGGTTTTGTATGAAGTTAATCGTCGATGAAAATATTGCGTACGCTAAGGAGGCTTTTTCAGGTTTTGGAAACCTTAAGCTAATTAACGGACGCTTTTTCACAAATGATGAGATCAAAGATGCAGATGTATTAATTGTCCGGTCAATCACACCGGTTGATGAAAAATTACTTAAAAACAGCAAAGTTAAATTCATCGGTACAGCTACTATAGGAACAGATCATATTGATTTGAAATACCTTAAAAGAAAAAAGATTAGTTTTGCTGATGCCAGGGGTTGTAATGCTGATTCAGTTGCCGAATATGTTTTCACTGCGTTGCTAAAGGTTGCTTCAGAGGAAGAACTTTCTCTGAAGGGAAAAACTATAGGTGTAGTTGGCATCGGAAACATTGGCAACAGAGTAGTAAAACTCGCGGAGTTATTTGGTATGAAAGTTTTGAAAAATGATCCACCACTCGAAAGAAAAGGTATGGGACAAAATTACGTCTCACTAGACAAAATATTCACAGCTGACATTATTACTATTCACGTTCCTCTTTCATTTGAAGGAATGGATAAAACTTTTCATCTAATTAATAGCACTAATCTAAAAAAAATTAAATCCGGAGCTATTATAATTAATACTGCAAGAGGTGCAGTAACAGATAATAATGCTCTTCTAGTGGAATGTTTACAAAATAAATTTAAATTAATTCTTGATGTATGGGAAAATGAACCATCAATAAATATTGGTCTTCTAGAAAATACGAGAGTTGGCACTGCACACATTGCCGGTTATTCATTCGAGGGAAAAGTCAATGGGACAAAGATGGTTTATGATTCGCTTTGCCAATATTATAATATAAAACCAACCTGGCGGCCAGATCTTCCAAAAATTGAGCAGGTAGATTTGCGAATTCCGGATGGTAAAACTGATGAAGAACGGGTTTACAAGTTGTTCGTTAAAATTTACGACATACAAAATGACGAAAGTAAACTAAGAGAAATATTTAAATACACGTTGAATGAGCAGGCTGGTTATTTCGATAAGCTAAGAAAAGAGTACCCAATTAGAAGAGAGTTTAGTAACTACACTGTTCATCTTTCACACGCAGATTCACATTTAAAACAGTTTCTTGAATGCTTTAGATTTAAAGTTGAAACAGACTAAGCTAGTCTTTTTTCTCCACTTTAAACTCGATTGGTATCTCCATTTGTACTTTAACACGTTGTCCTTTTATAAGTCCGGGTTTAAAGCGATGATAAAATATTGCCAGCCTTGCTGCTTCATCACAACCATAACCAATTCCCTCAGTAACTTGTGCATCAAGTACTTCTCCGTCTCTATCGATTAATGTTAATACTTTAACTACACCTTCGATTTCATTTTCCTTTGCTTCTTCAGGATAACCGATCTTTTTATAAATCGCACTCATCCCGCCTATTGGTTCAGGCATTACCTCAACCGTTTTGTAAAATGCAGGATCGTCCTCATAATTTTTCTCTTCTTCAACAACCGGAGGTAAAGGATTATCATTATTTTGCTTTTTCTTCTTCTGATCTGTTGATGGTTTGTAAATAGCAACTTCCTTGTTTTCTTTTTCACTCCTCGGTTCGCCCGAATCAAGCACAATTTTATCAACAACCAAGATTCCTTCTTCGTAATAAATATCATTGATATAAGTGCCGGTACTATCGAACAATGATGTAGGACCTTCTCTTTTGCCACCTTCAATCGTGAACATCTCTTTTAAAACACCATTTTCATTATACACTCTAACCAGCCCTTCAACACGTCCGTTTGAGTAATTAAGAATCTCTTTCAGGTTTCCATCCTCCCAATAAAAAATTGCTTCCCCGTCCCGGACATCATCTCTGAGGTGCACTACCGACTTCAGGTTTCCGTTATTGTAATAGGTTACTATAGAATCCACCTGGGCTATTAAATTAAAAGTTAAGATTATTGTGAATATAAAAATCAGTCTGATCATCGATATTTTTTATTTATTTGGGGAAAAAAGATAAGACTTAATCGTGAATTAAAAGAGGCATTAAGACAGCAACAGCAAAAATAATAATGGCAACTCCCAGAAAAATGTACCCAACTATGTGATCATATTGCAGCAATCCAATTTCTCCAAGGAGATAATGCCAATCGTGATAGACTTTATTGCCTCCAAGAAGAGGAAGTTTCTGCGCACGTGCATCTGCAGCATAAACACTGATATTAATTAAATTTTGACCAAGCCAGAGGAAACCAAACTGAACTCCGGTCCTATAATTGTTTCTGAAAAAATAGCTCGCGATGATTGAAGGAAGGATAATTTGCATCAGAGTTCCACCAAGCGTATAAATAAACTTACCAAACAGGCTGAAAAAAAAGTGTCCTGCTTCGTGGATCACTAAATCAATATTATCCAATAATCCGAACTCGCCACGATTTAGCACCCAATACGTAGCAATCGGAAGAATTATAACTGAAGGGATCCATCTTTTGACATTATCCCATCCAGTTGATGCTTTGGCTTTTTTTAGGCTCTGGCTTATTTCTTTATTATTATGCTGCTCAGTATCCATTGTTTATGTGAAAATCACTTTTTAACTTCCAAACCAAATTTATAATTAAACAAACCTGTATCAAATAAATCAAAGGAGGAAAATATGCTAAAACTATTTTGGTTTCCAGCATTAATTATATGCATCGTAACACTCACAACAGTCGCACAGGAATTGAAAACTCCCCGGCCCAGTCCTGATGCAACAGTTTCACAATTTGTTGGAGTCACTGAAATAAAAATCGATTACAGTTCACCCGGGGTTAAAGGTAGAAAAATCTGGGGTGAGCTCGTACCTTATGGTGAAGTATGGCGTACAGGCGCTAACGAAGTTACATCAATTACATTCAGTGATCCTGTAAAAATAAATGGAAACGAATTACTTGCCGGTACTTATGGAATACATACAATACCCGGTGCAAAAGAATGGGAATTTATTTTAAGTAAGGATACCGAAGTAGATGGCAGTTCAAACTACGATAAAAACAAAGATGCTCTTCGATTTAAAGTTAAACCTGAGGAACATCACTTTATGGAAAGAATGACTTTTCTTTTCGCTGATGTTACAGAAAATTCAGTAAATGTTAATCTCATCTGGGAAAACCTGATGGTATCATTCAAGGTTGAAACAAACACTGAAGAATTAACATTGGAAAAGGCAAGAAAAACTCTTTCCTGGGCTCCATCTTTCCAGGCAGCACAATATTTCCTTCAGAAGGATACAAATCTTGATGAAGCTATGAATTGGATTGAAGCCTCCACTTTATTAAGCGAGGTCTATTGGAACACCAGAGTAAAAGCTCAAATTCAATATAAACTAGGAATGGAAAACGAGGCTATTGCAACAATGGAAAAAGCAATTGAACTTGGCGGTAAAATGGAAAGTGCCCCTTTTGATTTTGATAATATGAAAAAGATGTTAGTGGAGTGGAAGAAATAAAATTGATATAATCATTCTGAAATAAGCGAAGCATTTGAAGGATCAGTGAGATTCTTCGCTTCGCTCGGAATGACTGTTAAGAAACTTAACCATGGACGGAATAAAATTTAAGAAGTGTGACAAAGAGAGGAATTTAATAAAGAACGGATTCTACATTTCATTTAATAGAACTCTTTGCTCATCAAAATCTGAAACAATTAATTTTTTTTCAAAAACAACTGAGAAGACTGAACCTTTATTTTTCTCACTCTGAACTGAAATCTGTCCCTTATTTAAAGTTACATATTCTTTAACCAGTGCAAGACCTAACCCATTACCGTCATATTTCCTGGTTTGTCCTGCATCCTCCTGAGAGAATGGAGAGAAAAGATTCTTTAAATAGTTCTCAGATATTCCTATACCTGTATCCTTAACCTTTACAATTATTTTATTCGGACCAGAATCTTCTACACTGACACTAATCTGACCTTTATGTGTGTATTTAACTGCATTGCCAATAAGGTTTTGAAATACCTGGCCAACTGTATATCTGTCAGCAGAGATTTCCGGGTTAGAAGACTTATTTATTAAAGATAGTTTTAAACCCTTCTCATCTATTACCCGTTTAAATTCCTCGGTAAGATTTTCAAGATCTTCCGCCAGATTAAACGTTTCAAACCTGGCCTTATAATTTCCACTCTGCACAGCAGACATTGATAAAATCATATCTATTGTTCTCTGAAGACGTTTACTGGCATTTCCTACAGCATTTAGTATACTAACCAGCTCCATGTCTTTATTTCCAATTTCATCAGCCAATATTGGTATCGAGGGTAAAATAACATTCAGGGGCGTTCTTATTTCATGCGACATCTGGGCGAGGAAAGCACTTTTAAGTCGGTCGGATTCTTTTGCTTTATCTAATGCATGGATAAGTTCAGCCTGTACTTTTTTAATCTGTGTTATGTCAAGCACCTGCAGGAGTGTATTGATTGGTTCACCATCTTCATCGTTTACTTTAATGGTCTTAATAAGTGCAGTTATTTTACGGCCATCTCTTTTGGAAAGATTGCATTCAATATCCAGATTATCATTTTCCATTATCAATTGAAACGTTGACTTAACTTTGGGTGAATGATTGCCATCAAAGAAATTTTTAGTCGGTGCACCGATAATTTCAACTTCATCATAGCCTACTGTATGAGAAAAAGCTTTGTTCGCTTTAACAATTTTTCCTTCAGGTGATATAATCAACATTCCGATCGGTGCATTTTCAAAAAGCTGTCTGAACATTTCTTCAGTCTTCTTTAAAAATGATTCTGCTTTTTTTCTATGATTAATCTCAATATCCAGTTCGCTTATTTTTTCACGGAACAAGTCATTAAGTTTTTCATTTAAATTGTTAACCTCACTTGAAGATTTATCAAGCTCATTAAGGATGTTATATATTTTATGTGCAAGTATTCCAATCTCATCATTCTTGAATTTGGTCAATAGATTTTTTTGCTCTTTAATATCCGATTTACTTAATGCAGAAATAAGCCTTGTAATAGGTCTAAACGAAATTGAACTTAGGAAATAGGTGAAAACCATCCCTGCCAAAAGAATTGATAAACTAAAAAGTGCAGTTAACAAAGTTTTTTTCTTAAGTTCACTTGCCACCAGTCCAGCATTGAATCCGATATAAGCTTTTCCTACTTGAACACGGTCGATTGTAATAGGCATGACGACACGGTAAACGGTTTCATCAAACGAAATGTTATCATCATTATTGGCCGCAACGTATAAGTAATATTCGGCAACATCTAAATTTACAGCATCAATCAGTCTACCATTTTTATCTTCAAGCACAATGTAAGGAACATCGTTTAAAGACATGAGTTGAATCAATTGAGTCTTATCATCAATATTGTTCTTCCAAAAGTATTGTGGACTTTGCTCAATAAATTTTGTAAGCATTCCTGCTTTAAACTTATATTTGTCTAATACCTCTTCTTCAAACTTTTGGCTGACGTAGTAATAGATGAGCCCTGCTACAATAATAAAAAAAGCAGCAAACTGAATGGTGAGGCTCAGTTGTATCTTTTGTGGTTTATAAACCAGCTTTTTTTTATAATCATTTAGCATCATTGCTAATCTCAACGACAACATCCTTGCCAAAATTTAGAATGAAATTCAATAAAAATGGACGGAAAAATGTTTTAAAAAGAAAAAAGGATGTTTTATTGAGTAATTTTGAGTCATCAATAGGAAGTAAGTAGCTTCAGCGACAAATTTGTATAAGCATCAACATCAAATTTACGTGCAGCCCCATTTCTGTTCATATAGCGTATTTTTCCATAAACGGGGCGCTCTGTCCATGCCCGGTCGTGAACTCCCCCTATTGACCAGGCACATCCAGCATAGCCATTAGGATCCCTCCCATCTAATTCATACTTATCATTTAAATAGATGGCTATTTTTAAGGCATCTTCGGGAGATTTGCTCCACTCTAAAATTTTTTTAGCCCAGTACATCCTCATATAGCCATGCATTTTTCCTGTAACCAGTAATTCTGTCTGGGCAGCATTCCATAGATCTTCATGGGTATTTGCATTTTCAAATTCTTTTAATGAATAAACGAAATCTCTTTTATCTTTCCGGTGCTGGTTAAGAGTTTCTTTTGCCCAACTGTGGAATCCATCAAACGAATCATACTTTGTGTTGAAGTAACAAAAGTTATCCGCTAATTCTCTCCTGACTATGAGTTCCTCCAGGAAAGCATCAGCAGAGGGATTTTTTTGATAAAACTGTTGAACAGTTAAAGCTACTCTTTGGGCAGAAATTTGCCCAAAGTGAAGGTATGCTGAAAGGTTTGACAAAGCATTTTTATTCGGATCATTTTTTTCCTCAACATATTTTGTAAATCTGTTTTCAAGAAAATTATTTAATAGTTTAATCGCTGCTTTTTCACCAGGAATAATCCAGTTCACCTCTTTAACTGATCTATTGACTTTCAAAGAATCCTTTGCTTCGTCCCAGTCAACTTTATCAGCAGCTACAGAGAGATTATTTTTCATTTTTTGAAGAGGCGGAAAATTATCTAAAAACTCAGGTAGTAATTTGTGAATCTTCGGCCGAATTGTATAAGCGGCAAACTCAGCTTTGTTGGAGACATAAAAACATGGAATGATATTATGTGCATCTACTTCATAAAACGGAATGTCTGTTTTCTTTGCAACTTCTTTTTTCCAGATTCTTTTTATTCTTAATGGATCAAAATCTGTAACGAGTATTGATGCATTATTCTTTTTTAAAAACTTTGGAATTTCAATTTCAGGTTTTCCACTTAATAAAAAGAAGGGAATGTTATATTTATTCAACTCTGCTTCAATTTCCTGAAGACCTTTTAGCATAAATCCGTATTGGCGGATTGTTGCTTCTAAGAAATCCGGGACAAGATTAAATATAACGACAAAAGGTTTTTTTTTCTCTTTTGCAAGCTTTTGAGCGAAGAGCAGAGCCCAATTATCGTGCACCCGCTGATCCCGGCTCATCCAATAAATAACAGGACCTTTGGTTTCAGTGCCATTATGAGCTAATCGTATCCTTTCTTTATTCACGAATTTTTTCCAGAATCTTCTTGACTTTTAAAAAAAATATTTCCAATTTGATGTTAAGTTAATCAACTATCTTACAAACCCTTATTCAAAATAAAGGAGGACTCTTTATGAAGCAACTCTTCAGTTTACTTTTCCTGTTCGTTTTCTTATGCGGTTTTGCTTTGGCTCAGGACACACCTACACTTTCTGTTACGGGTAAAGCCGAGTGGATTCCGGCAGACGTGGATGTTCTTTATGAGCAAATGGCCGGTGCAGGTCCTAATAGCCTTACCTCACAGAATTTCGAAACAGCAAATGATGCTTTTGACAACCAGGGCGCTGATGATTTCGTTGTTCCGGCTGGCCAAACCTGGACTATAGAATCCGTTGACGTTCTCGGAGCTTATTTTAATGGAACAGGCCCTGCAGTTTCGTTCAATGTATTTTTCTATAATAATGCTGCCGGACTTCCAGGCACTGTAGCTGCACAAGCATTAAATGCTGCCTATACTGATCCCGGAGGATTAGGATCAGTTACTATAACCATTTCTCCGGCTATTGTCCTAACTGAAGGTACTTACTGGGTTTCTGTACAATGTAATATGGATTTCCCTGTCGGTGGTCAATGGGGTTGGACTGAACAAAATCAAACCGGTTTCGAATCTGCCTGGCAAAATCCAGGTGGCGGTTTTGCTTTACCTTGCCTTACATATGGTTACCGTGTAACTACCTGTACTCTTGGTGCTGCACCTTATTTTGATTTTTCATTTCGTCTTAATGGAACTTCAGGAAGTGGCAGTTATGCTGTACCCGAATTATTATACTACATATTTGATGAAAACGCCGGAACCACAACAGCTAACTATGCTAATCCCGGTGTTGGGACTAATCCAGCTCCACTATCAGGCACAACAACCTGGGCTACTCCTGGTCAATTTGGTTCTGCTATAATCGGTGATGGTGTATCAAATGGAGGAATTGTGTCAGGTTACAATTGGGATCGTGGTGCAGGAGATTGGACAATAAGTATGTGGTTAGAAATACCAACAAATGCTTCCGGATCTGCTTACTACTTATTCGGCGATGGAGGTTCAACATCTTTCCGCTGCTTCCACAACGGTATTGCATTACCTGATAATTTAGTGATGAGAGGTGGAGGCATGACAGATTGCGTAGTTACGGGTATAGGTCCAGCACCGACAGTGGTAACATTCGTTTATAATTCTGCAGTACCTGAAGTTGTAGCTTACAAAAATGGAGTTCTGTTTGCTAATTTTCCACAATCTGCATTAAATATGCCTGTTGGAACCGGCTTCAAGTGTGGCGGGTACGGCGCATCTGCTACTATGATCGGTAAGATGGATGAATTCCGAGTTTACAACAGGGCTCTCGATGCTGCAGAGGTTGCAGCTACGTGGAATATAAGTATCATACCTGTTGAGCTTACTTCGTTCACAGCTTCAGTAACCGGTAACGATGTTAAATTGTTGTGGGAAACTGCTACTGAAATAAATAACAGCGGATTCAGTATCGAAAGAAAATCTGCCAGTTCAGATTTTATTGAAATAGGATTCGTACCAGGTTTTGGAACAACATCAGAACCAAAATCATATGCATTTAATGATCAAAACCTGCGTGCGGGTGAATACACTTACAGGTTGAAACAAATCGACTTTGATGGAACATTTGCATACTCTGATGAAGTTGAAGTTGATGTAATAGCACCGGCTGAATTTAGTCTTGATCAGAACTATCCTAACCCATTCAACCCAAGCACAAAAATTACATTCTCGCTCGCTGTCGATTCTAAAGTAAGCTTGAAGGTATTTGATGTGATCGGTCAGGAAGTTGCTTCCTTGATAAGTCAAGACCTTTCTGCAGGAGTTCATAACTACAACTTTAATGCAGCTGGCATTAATAGTGGCGTTTACTTTTACAGAATAGAAGCAACTGGTGTAAACGGAACTGAATTTGTTGATGTAAAGAAAATGATCTTAGTGAAGTAATAATAACTTCATATTCATTATTGAAGGGCACACTAAGTTGTGCCCTTTTTTATTTTATTAAAATCTTCCCGGATTCTATAGAGATTACTTTTTTCGATCTGTTTTCATTGTAATCCCTGCTTATCCATCTTAGTAATTTTTCTTTATTCCACAAATAATTTGATTTTGTTGCTGTTCAGCAATAATCAAGTTCTTTGTTTTTTCCTGATATTTTTTGTTAAGGGGTGATTGACTTTTTAAAATATTTTTTCAAATTTGTTTTGAAGATAATCTTCTATCTTATAACAAACTTTATTCATAGTAAAGGAGGGCTCTCTATGAAACAATTTTTCAGTTTATTTATCTTGTTAGTTTTTTTATCCGGTTTAGTTTTGGCACAAGATAAAACAACTTTTTCTGCTACGGATGACTCCGAGGAAACTCGTCTAGAGCAGGCGATGGCGCTAGCTGCGGAGCAGTCGCCAGGATTAAACAATTTACCTCCAATAACCGGATTGATGGCACAGGTTACCCACCCTCTATTCATCGGTGTTGATGACATAACAGTCCCGTCTTACATTGGCAACCCAGTGACGAACGAGTGGCTCCAGGCTTTTCTTGGTTACCAGGTATGGGGTGCAGCCTATGACAATGTCAACGATAAGATCTATTTCAATAGTGGTTCAACTCTGAACGAGTGGGCAGTTAGCACTGGAATCGTCACCCAGTTAGGTACGATCACAGATACGCTCGGAGCTACACAATCGATGGTAAGCCTGGCTTTCTACAATGGTGTTCTCTACGGCACTAAAAACATCGCCAACGAGGCAGTATACGCGATCAATACTTCAACCCTTGTTGCTACTGTATTTATTGAATACGCAGATGCCGACTTCGACTTCGGCGGTCTGGCTGTTGACCCGAACACCGGTGAGTTTTATGGAACCAGCGATGACACAGCTCCCTTAGGTTCTGGACTATACCGCATAAATATGGACGGCACTGGAACGCTGATTGCAGCATATCCGGCAGGTCAGACTGACATTGACGGTTTGGCTATCAGCGATAACGGAATCGCCTACCTTGTTATCGATGAACCTGGTAACATCTTTGTCTACGACCTCATCGGCGGTACCTACTTGACCCCACTAACCAATCCGTGGACTTCGGCTGAGACCTTCAGCGGAGGGGCATGGATTTACGAGGCTAGCGGTGGTTGTAATTTATTCGAAGATACCTTTGATTCTAATATTGCACAATGGACGGAGGTTGGTGGTTTGGGAGCTGCTAACTGGTTTTGGGGAGCTGGAAACCAAGCTGGTGGAGCGGCTCCTGGAGAATTAACCTTTGCTTGGACTCCAGCTTTTACTGGTGATTCTTATCTTATGTCTCCTGTCATACCAAGTGCTGGTTTGCTAAATACGATTAGTTTCCAACATTTCATAAACTGGTTTGGTGGTCCAGGTACTGTTGGTGTTGCATATACAACTAATAGTGGTACAAGCTGGACACCTATTTGGACTGTCGTTGATCCCACTGGAAATGTTGGTCCGGAACCTGTCGTAATCACTGCACCAGGCGATGTTAACTTCCAGTTTGGTTTCTTCTGGTCGGGTAATTCCTTCAACATAAACTTCTGGCATATTGATGATGTTTGTGTTGACGGCGTAGTCCCTGTTGAATTAACTTCGTTTACAGCTTCTGTTAATGATAGAAATGTAAATCTTAACTGGACAACAGCTACAGAGACAAACAACCAGGGATTTGAGATTGAAAGAAATTCTGGAAATGGTTTCGAAAATATTGGATACGTTCCTGGCTTTGGCACTACAACCGAACAGCACAGCTACAGCTATATGGATGCAAATCTTTCATCAGGAACTTATTTATATAGATTAAAACAAATTGACTTTGACGGGACCTTCGAATATTCGAATGAAATTGAGATAGAGGTTTATGTCCCAGCATCATTTAGTCTTGAGCAGAACTATCCTAATCCATTCAACCCGAGTACTAAAATTACATTCTCGCTTGCTGTCGATTCTAAAGTAAGCCTGAAGATATTTGATGTTCTTGGACAGGAAGTAGCTTCTTTGATAAATCAAGATCTCTCCGCAGGAGTTCATAACTTCAACTTTAATGCGGCTGGCATTTATAGTGGCGTTTACTTCTACAGAATAGAAGCAACTGGTGTAAACGGAACTGAATTCGTTGATGTAAAGAAAATGATCTTAGTGAAGTAATAATTACTTCATATTCATTATTGAAGGGCACACTAAGTTGTGCCCTTTTTTTTACAGTGAGATCAGAAAACTAAAATTCGCTCTTAAGTATGTTACTTATTAGTTAATCATCCAAACATTAAATGTTAGCACGGTAGAGAAAATAAGATAAGCGAAATATGGAATCAGCAGATATGCAGCAGTAGCAGAAATACGCCAGATAAGTATTATGAGAAGAAACAGATTAATAATAAGAAATATTGCATGAAGAAAGGCTAAATCCATAAGATGATGTGAAAAGAAAAGTACGTTCCAGCCAACGATTAGCATGCCATTCAAAATAAACAGAGCAACAATCAATCTGAAGTTTTTTTCAGAAGAATATTTATTCCATACAATAAGTAATGATAAAGCACTGAGCACGAAGATAATGGTCCATGCTAAAACCATTATTGAACCTGAGGGAGTCCACGCTGGAAGGTTTATTGTCTGATACCATGCTCTTCCGGTAGCTGCAAAATAGGAAGCAGCGGATGCAGTAATTATGGCAAAGAGTGGAATAAGTAAATAGTTTATCTTAAATCTTCTAACCAATTATCATCTAATATTTTATTAAACCTGCAATGGAATTAATGAATAATCTTTAAAGGAGTCAAACACAAATTTTTTACCGCACTTACCCCAAAATCCTATTTCTTAAGATGAACAACTGCCTTTCGAACCTCTTCAACAGGAAGCTGACAAGTACCGTTTTCACAGATATAAATTAACGTTTTCCCTTTTACAAATCTTTCTTTCAGGACGTCAAGAGAACCGCCCTCCCTGGAGCCAAACATAACTATGTTGGGGAAGTATTCTTTAACCAGCAGGTTTCTTTTATCAAAACTTTCATCTCCAATTATCCCAACTTCATAGTAAGGATAAGCTAAATACATTGCGGC
>JBATIA010000331.1:0-12721 GCA_049667415.1 Ignavibacteriaceae bacterium | reverse complement strand
GAATGGAATCGTTAGTAAAAATATTCTGAAAATCTTTGTTGCAGTATTTGTGCTTTCTGGTGTAGCAGCACGCATATAAAAATTGATAATAAGGTCACTGAATAGAAAAAGTATGAGTGCTAGAATAATACCTGCACTCAAAAATAGTATAAAGGCCTGGTTATAATATTTCTGAGAATCTGCATTTTTCGAAGAATTAATTTTTTGAAAACCAGGAACAAAATAATTTTGACCTATATATAGTATAACAGTGTTGATAGTTACTGGTAAAACTGCACCGACAAGATAAAGATCAAATTCTGTTTCCAGGCCAAAGTTGCTGGCGAATATCATTTCACGTATGAAACCTAAGCCTCTGCTAAACAATCCAAGCAAAGAAATAACTATTGAGGCGCCAGCTATTGTCGATGTAAATTTTTGGTTCATTTTAAATTCATAGAATCAGAAGTAATAGTTGCCTCCTGAGAAGCAGGTAAGTTAAGTTAGCTTCAGGTTAATAAAGTACTCGATTGTGGCTTTCAATCCGTCTTCCCTATTGACAACTGGCTTCCAACCAAGTTTCTCAACAGCTTTACTAATATCAGGTTGCCTTACTTTAGGATCGTCAGTTGGCAACTCTTTAAAAACTATTTTGCTTTTGCTTTTAGTAAGTCTAATTATTTCTTCTGCAATTTCTAAAACTGGAATTTCTTCAGGATTACCAATATTAACCGGTTCATTTTCTTTAGACATCAGTAGTTTGTACAAACCTTCAATCTGATCTGAGATGTAACAAAAACTCCGGGTTTGCGAGCCGTTACCGTAAACAGTTATTGGCTCATTTCGCAAAGCCTGCATAATAAAATTCGGGATAGCTCTTCCATCTTTTGCTCGCATTCTGGTTCCAAAAGTGTTAAATATTCTTGCTATCCGCGTTTCAATGTTATGATAGCGATGATATGCCATAGTAAGTGCTTCAGCAAATCTTTTTGCTTCGTCATAAACTCCACGCGGTCCGATGGGATTAACATTTCCCCAATAATTTTCAGGTTGAGGATGAATATCCGGATCACCGTAAACTTCTGATGTAGATGCCAAAAGAAATCTTGCTTTTTTTTCCTTTGCTAGACCGAGTACTTTGTGTGTCCCAAGCGAACCTACTTTTAAGGTTTGAATCGGTAGTTGTAAATAATCCACAGGACTTGCAGGTGATGCAAAATGCAATATAAAATCAACTTTTCCAGGGATGAAAATATAATTTGTAACATCGTGTTTAATAAATTCAAAATGTTCATTTCCGACAAGATGTGAAATGTTATCAGTATTTCCTGTAATCAGGTTATCAATGCAGACAACTTTTAATCCTTCCTGCAATAATTTATCGCAAAGATGAGAACCTAAAAACCCTGCTCCCCCTGTTACTACAGCAGTATCCATTATTAATTATTCTTTCTTAAATTAAAAATCGTTATTTTTTTTTCTTTAACTATAAAGAATAACGAAACCAATAAGAGTACAAAAATACCGCTTACTACTGTCGAATAAATGATTCGGGGGGCTGATTGTTTCCTGGGTGGAATAGCTTCGTCAAGAATATCTATGGTTGGAACATCTCTGTTTTCCTGAATTCTTTCCCTATAGTATTGCTGTTGAAGAAGTAGATAGACTTCGTTCTTAATTTTTACCGTGCGGAGTAATTTTGCTAAATCCATGCCCAACTCAGGCACGTTACTAAATGCAACAAGATAATCATCAGAATCTATATCAAATTTCTTATATTCTTTTTGTAGTTCACTTAATTTCTTTCTTAGTGCTAACAACACTTTATTATCAGATCTTAGATTAGGTTCGAGTAAACCAATTTCAATTTCTGTATTTACAATTTCAGCTTTTAACTTTGCAGCGCTCTCAATTGCAGATGTTAGCTGTTCAGGAAGAGCAATAGTTTTGTTTGTCTTTTGAAACTCCATTAGTTTAAATTCTGCAGAATCAAGCTCAACTTTCGTTTGAATTATCTGCTCTTCAATATATTCTCTTGCGCGCTTAGCACGATAAGATACTTTTTCCCTGTTAATTTTATCAAGAGCTTCAACATAAGAATTGGAGAGTTTCGCTGAAAGATTTTTAATGGAATCTTTGTTAGAAAATATTAAAGGAATTAGATTAGTCTTAACAGCAACTGATAGAGTAATAATTCCTTCTTTCTTCAAATCTAGATTTATTGCTTCCTGAAGTTCCTTGGCTGCCTCATCTTCATTTTCAGAGTCGAAATATTCTTTAAGGTTATGCTTCTTTACCACGTATTCGGCTGCGGTACGACTTTTTAGAATTTCCATAAAAAGCTGTGAATTGCCCGGTGCAATTTTACCTGTTAAAAAATCACCCATTTCTGCACCAGAGAGTAACGAACCCAATCCTGAAATTTGGTCACGCTCTGCAGGTGGAAGAATTGTTACAGGTGCATTGTAAGTAATCGGCGATATTAATAACAAGTATGTAAAAACAACCAGAGAGGCACCAATAGTTAATTTTATAATTGTCTTCCAGTTGATTAGCAAAACGTGTATAATGTCGTGTAATGTCATTGATATCACCTTGTAGCAATAATAATAGCAGCTGTAGCAGATAAAATAACAGCGACCTGCGCAACTACAGTAAGGACATCAGTGAACACAGTCCAAAACTTGGGTCCGGGTGGGTCTTCGGGTACCCAAATAGTATCACCAGGTTGAAGCAAAACATCTTCATCAGCATCAATCCATTCTCCGGTCTTAGCTTTTATAACTCTAACATCACCTTCCAATGCACGCCAGCCAAAACCTCCTGCTAATTTAATATAATCTTCAATCGTTAATTTAGAGTCAAAAATAATTTTTCCGGGATTAACAAATTGACCTAACATTATAATATAATCTTTCTTTTGTGGAATGTTGATTATGTCATTTTTACGTAATACAATATTTTCATCAAGATTATTATTCTGAAATAGTTTAACAAAATCTACAATAACTACACCAGAGGATTGTCTCGACTTTGATTTAAAATAATCATACTCATCCTCCGTCATCTTATCTGTAGGAATGAGCTTAAGTCTTTCGTATTCAGGATCAACTTCTTCAACATCCATTTTTCTTTTAATAGATGCTTCGGTTAATGAGGCTTCTTTTAAAAATCCTCCAGCCAATTCAATAAGATCCTTTAAAGTGGTAGAATCTTTTGCAATTCTATACCAACCCGGATATTTTACGTAGCCATCAACTTTTACAAAATAATCAATTAGATATTCGGGAATTTGTCTTACCATTACGTGGTCTTTATTCTTTAGTACCACATCCTTTTTCAATAGTTGTTTATAAGAAAAATAATTG
The DNA here is from genome assembly GCA_049667415.1 of Ignavibacteriaceae bacterium. GTDB lineage: Bacteria > Bacteroidota > Ignavibacteria > Ignavibacteriales > Ignavibacteriaceae > IGN2. Next base: position 9,374 of record JBATIA010000331.1, on the reverse strand, counting down.
CTGACTTGTTTCTCTCCATTATCGACAAATGTTACTAATTCAATACTATCTTTCCTGGCTTTGTATGTAAAACCACCAGCTAGTTCTATCATATCCAATATGGTTTCACCTTCACGAAATTCATAAAGTGCCGGGTAAATAATCTCTCCACTGATTTGTACAATCTGATCAACTTTTCTTATGAGTACAACGTCTCCTTCAACTAAAATTGGGTTATTAGAATAGTCACCAAATCTCAGGAATGATAAAAAATCATATTTTTTTTCAGCACTGTCCTTTGAAATAATTAAGATATTTCTCATATCAGAAGTTTCTGTAAAACCCTCTGAAATAGCAATAATATCTATTAATCTGGAGTTCGCAGATAAAACAAAGATTGAGGGTTTAGCAACATCTCCAGTTAAGGAAACCTTAATATTTCTAAAATCAAGTAAAGAAATGAAAATATCTACATCCTTGTAAAATTTAAGAATGGCATCTCTAATTTTTTCTTTTGCATCTGCAAGGGAATGATTACTAAGATCGATACCGCCTACTTTGGGAATATAGAGCCATCCTTCCTGATCAATAAACAATGTGTTTATAGTTTCTGTGACTCCACTAATGGAGATGAAAAACTTATCTCCGGGTCCTACTTTGTGTTCCTGAGGATTAACTATACCTTCAGTTGCGCCTCTTGAATATTCATCTGGTTTTAAGCTTCGAATTTGTGTTAGTGAATCACTGATAAATCTTTCCTGGTAATCTGGAAGTTGTTGACCGAAAAGTGGAACGATAAATAATATCAAAAAGTAAACAGTAAATAGTTTATTTAACATCTGGGTAAAGCTAGATGTGTAGTTAATAAATTAATTTTAATAATAATCGACTTAATGTTACACGAAAATTATGAAATAAATAAGCCCCATCAAATTTTTAATGAAACTTTCCTTAAGGTAAAAACAGAGACAAAGAGTACTAAGACCGGTCCGGTTAAAAATATTATTATTAAATACTGAAGTAGTTTCCCATTAAGTATCATTACAAGGCTTTCAATAGATTTTACTTGCTCCTGGAAAAAAATGAATGCAAGAAATGCTAATAACCCAGAGAATAAGCCAGCGATTAATCCATTTAACATCACTGGAATTTTTATAGTTGAGAGTTTTGCCCCGACAAGTTTCATCGTTTCAAATTCTATCATTCTTGAATTAATTATCAATCTAACAGTGGCAAAAACAAGATATATCGCCACTATACAAACTAAAGCAGTTATTATAAAAAGGTAAATCTTCGCTCTTTCAATATAATTTAATAAACTATAAATAAATCCCTCTTTAAAGACTACTTCATCAACCATTACTATACCGGAAAGATCCTTGATTATAAGATTTAATGAATCAGCAATTGCATATTTCTCCGAGACTCTTACTACGAACGATGCCGGTAAAGGATTATAATCAAGAATCCTGCTAAAGTCCTCGCCAGTCTCATTTATAAATTGTTCAGCCGCTGCTTCTTTACTTATGAAATCTACCTTGTCGGAATAATTTTTGTTTTGAAGTTCATTTAGAATTCGTTCTTGATCATTTCGGTTGGCTGCTTCATTTATAAAAACATTTATTTTTATACTGGACTTTAGACTAGAAGAATAATAATCTGAAATATGGATCGTAATAAAGCAAAATAGTATCAGAAGTACACTAATTGTTAAACTAATTATGGTAAGCAGAAATGAAGTTTTAGCAGTTTTGATAGAACGAAAGGCTTCAGAAAAATAAAATAAAATCATTTAATATTTTGAGAATTAAATTTAGTTTAACAATCAGAAATTAGACTCATCGAGCCACCTGGTTATATACCATTTTTTTGAATCCGGATCCTGCCTTAATGATAAGTTTACACGCCCATCAATTCTTACTACATCGGTTGGATTAAATGTGATGTTAAGATTAAAACTCCGGATTATATTAGCATCCAGTGAATCGATTGTGCTAAGTACAATATTATTCCAAATAAGATCAAGACGCTCGGAATTTTGAAACAAGCCATTCGTTGTCTGCATATCCTCATCCCGTCCCCAATTTACATCATATCCATTCTCATAATCCCTGTAGGTAAAAGTGAAGTCCGAAGTAATCAGGTTGCCATAGATCAGCGTATCCTTGAATGTATAAGCATATTGAAAGTTTTGGAACACCCCTTCAATTGTTGTTTGATCAGAAATAGGGGGACCACCGCTGTCAATATTATCGTCGTATTTCGGTGCAAATGGATTCGTACAAGAGGAAAATAAAAAACCTATGAATAAAATGACGAACAGTATTTTTATTTTATAAATAGAATTCAATCTTTAGTTCACTCCAACTTTTTGCTCCTGCTTTTGCTATATCTTCCCAAAAATATATTACCCACGCAGAATTTATATCTGTCACCATAGTAAATTTTAAACTCCCCCCATATAATTCAGGTTCTGAATTTAATAATGGAACACTTATAGAATATTCTGTTGAATAAATTGTGCTGTCCCCCCGAACATCATAAAACTCATTTGAAAATGTTAGTGTAATGGGAATATCCTGAGGAGTCCTTGAAACTAAATTATTGAAATATTGAAATTCCTGCTCTAAAGCCCAATCTGCCGGAAAGCTAGATAGGACATTCCCGGATGGCACAAATAAAAATTCTCGACTAACTAGTGGTGGTCCTCCAGCAAAATTTTTCTCATAATCATTAGCATTTCTATCTCTGAAGGAATTTATAATATTCTGAATAACATCTTTTGGTTCAACTGGAACTCTATACCCTGATTTTGTGTCTGTTGGATTTTCAGGATTTCGTACTTCAAAAATATCGCATCCAACTAAAATAATAATCAGAATAAAAGGTAATATTTTCAAATAAGTATTCATTTCATCGCAAAGAAAATTAATCTCGGAGAATTTTCTTTCTCAAAAGAGTTACCATGAAAGTCTCCCATTTCTTTTTTTATATTGAATCCTGTTTGAATCAGTATATGGCTCAGCTCTCCATAACTATACAGTCTAACTGACTCATAAAATTCATCAATTGAATTATCTTTTTCAATGGTGATTTTTTTAACAACTCTGTTCCCTAATATAGACCGATTCTGAGTAATTTTTAACCCATTTTCAGAAATGATAGAAGTCGGAACAAGGTTTTTAATCAAAAAGTCTTTATTAAAGTAATCAAGAATAAAATATCCACCTTTTTTAATCAAGCTATGGGCTTTTTTAATAACAGCATAATTTTCATAATCATTCTCAAAATATCCAAAACTTGTAAAAAGATTTACTGCGAGATCGAATTGAAAATCAGTTTGGTATTCCAGAATATCTGAAAGGATAAAATTAATTTTTACTTTTACATCAAGTGCGTTTTGTTTTGCCTCTTCGATAAGCCTTTGACTCAGATCAACTGCTGTAACTTTAAATCCTTTTTTAGCGAAGGCAATCGCATGTCTGCCGGCACCGCAAGCCATATCAAGCAAAGAGGACTGGGGTATGAGATTTACATGTTTTTCAATGAGGTCAACCAGTCTTTTTGCTTCTGATTCATCCCGATGTTTATAGACCTTTAGGTAATTCTCAGAGTTAAACCATTCTTTATACCAGGTCATTTTAAATAGAGCCCCGATTTAATATTGCTCGCCCTATAGTTGCATCATCAGCAAATTCCAGATCTCCTCCGATTGGCAAACCTCTTGCAATTCTTGTAACAGTAATTCCAAAAGGTTTCATCAGTTTTGCAAGATATAACGAGGTTGTTTCACCCTCAGTATCCGGATTTAAAGCCAGTATAACCTCTTTGATTTCTTCCACCTCAAATCTCTTTAATAGTTCCTTTATATGAAGCGAATCGGGAGTGATTCCTGTCAACGGGGAGAGAACGCCACCAAGAACATGATATAAACCTTTAAACTCGTGAGTTTTTTCTACAGCAATAACATCACTGGCTTCTTCAACGACACATAATATTGATCTATCTCTTTTTTCACTTTTACAAATGTTGCAAAATTCTTCTTCGGAAAGATTAAAACAGCGTGAGCAAAATCTTAGTTTAATTTTTAAGTCTTTTATTGAGTTTACCAGACTTTCGACTTGCTGATTTTCAGACTTTAACAAAAAAATTGCGAGGCGCTGAGCTGTTTTCTTCCCTATACCTGGCAGTTTACTTAATTCTTCAATTGCTATTAGGAGTGGTTCAGCAATCTGCACTTTAGAGCCCTGGAATATTCATACCTGGTGGCAGCATACCTTTAGTCACTTTAGCCATTTCCTCCTCAGCCATTTTCGAAGCAGAAGCTAAAGCTTTATTAACGGCAGCGACTACTAAGTCTTCTAATATTTCTTTTTCTTCCTTTTCAATAACCTGGGGATCTATTTCAATTGATATAATTTCTTTATTTCCATTTGCTGTCGCTTTTATCATCCCACCACCAGCCTCTTCAGAAACTGTCAGATTACCAAGTTCACTTTGCACTTTCTGCATTTCTTCCTGCATTTTCTGAACCTGTTTCAACATACCCTGCATTCCACCTTTCATTAAAAACCTCCTGAATTAAAGCTTTGTTTACTCAATTATTTAGTATTATTTTCTTCAAATATACTACAAATGATTGACTTTATATACGTAAAATTCATAACTTCTATCCTGATTTTGAAAGAGGAACCCTACTTTAAATTATGATCATACAGCGGCACAAAAAAAACCTTCCTTTCGATGAACAGGGGTATCAACTCATTGAATACGAGGATTTTTTCTTGCAAGGAAATAAAAAAATTACCTTAAAAAATTTAGGTGAAAAGGTTGCCTCGATAAATTCTTATTTTTTTGAATACCTAAAGGGTTATAATATACCTTGTGCCTATGTGAAAAAAATAGGAAGCAAGAATTTACTATTCCTAAAATACACTGAATTCCCTTTCAAGATCAGGATACTTAACGCTGCTGATAAAAAGATTGCAAAAATTTTTTCGATAAAGACCGGGATAGCACTTGAACTGCCTGTATTGGAATATCACTACGGAGATTCAAAGGATTCAATGATTACTGAAAGCCACCTCATTTCCTTTAACCTTTGCTCTTATGATGATTTAAAACTTATGAACAGGCTTTGCTCAAAGATAAATGTTATTATTAAATCCTTTTTTGAAAGAAGAAACGAATACCTTGTTGAACTAACCTGCGGGTTTGGTAAATTTGAAGGTAAAATATTTTTGATTGATGATTTTTCTCCATTCAGTATGAAAATAATAAAGAATGAATCTGATGGTAAACTACCTGATTCATACAAAATTGAAACTCCAGCTCAAATGAAGAAGTATTCAGATCATCTTTTGCACTTAACCAACGGAGATTAGATGTTCACCAGGTACGGCTATACAACAATTGGTATAGTAGCTATTATTTCATTTCTTCTGATCGTCATAAGTTTTTTTATCCAAAATAACCCCATAAAAATAACTGTTGTTGTAATTGCCTTAATAATGCTTCTTGGGACATTGAATTTCTTCAGAGATCCTGAAAGAAAAACACCAACACGAAAAGGAATTATTGTTTCGCCTGCCGATGGTAAGATTATTATAACAAAGAAGAATATCAGTAACTCATTCGTTGGAGAAAATTGCAACCAGATTTCCATTTTTATGTCACCTTTGAATGTTCACGTCAACAGGATTCCGTTAAGCGGAAAGATTGAATCATTAAATTATTTCGAAGGTAAATTTATTGCTGCTTTCGAAGACAAAGCTTCCGAAAATAATGAGCGAATGGAAATAGGACTAGTATCTGAAGAAGGCAGAGTTTATTTTACTCAGGTTGCCGGATTTCTCGCCAGAAGAATTATAAATGAACTAAAAGTCGGTGACTCGGTAAATATCGGGGACAGATTCGGAATGATAAAATTCGGTAGCAGAGTAGATGTGTTTGTTTCTGAGAAATGGACTCCCGTTGCTGGTTTAAATGATAAAGTTACAGCCGGTGAAACTATTTTATTTGAGCTGAAAAATAAATGAATCGTCCACGCCTTACCCGCTCTGTGGTACCAAACCTTTTCACAGCTATAAATATGTTCTGCGGATTTCTTTCGATTTTAAGCGCTTCCGATGGAAATTATAATTATGCTGCCTGGTTGATTTTTATTGCTGCCATTTTTGATGCACTCGATGGACTGGTTGCAAGATTAACTAACTCATCAAGCGAACTTGGTGTTGAACTCGACTCTTTATCCGATATTGTTAGCTTTGGAGCCGCACCATCGTTCCTGCTTTATAAAACTTATTTTTTTGCTTTCGACACCTGGGGAATAATCATCAGTTCCCTCCCCTTAATCGCTGGCGGGTTCCGGCTTGCACGATTTAACATCCAGATTGTGGGTTTCGCAAAATCATTTTTTCTTGGTTTACCTATCCCGACTTCAGCGTTGACAATAGCTTCATTTGTTCTTGCATTTTTTAACAATGGTTATATAGAACCACTATCGGATTTTATTATTCCACTGGTCTTAGTACTATCTTACCTTATGATTAGCAATATCAGGTATGAGACTATACCAAAGTTCACCTTTAAAGGAATCAAGGAAAAACCATTTCATTTTATATTTTTGATTGCAGCACTTCTGCTTGTAATATTTATGAATAAGCGAGGATTGTTTCTTGTTTTTGTATTATTGATACTGATTGGTATTTTTCGACACATTTACAAACTATTTACATCAAAACCTAATAACTGAAAATAATCGCAAGAGAAAAATTATGTTCAAAGTTAAGGTACTAATCAAAAGGAGAAAAACTATTCTCGATCCACAGGGGAAGGCAGTTGAAATAGGTGCAAAACATCTTGGGCTTAGTAACATTAGAAACACGCGCATTGATAAGTATATAGAATTCGATGTTGATACAACCAGTAAAAAAGTGGCAGAAGACGAAGTAAATGACTACTGCAAGAAGTTGCTCGCTAATCCGATAATGGAAGATTTTGAATTTACATTGGAAGAAGTGTAATGTTGAGTGAAACAGTTTATCCCAACCAATCGGGAAAATCCGCCTTTGGCGGAAAAGCACCAAAATTCGGGATTGTGGTTTTCCCCGGGTCCAATTGTGACCATGATACTTATTATGCACTCAGAAAAATTCTGGATTTAGATGTTATTTTCTTGTGGCACAAACAATCGAGTTTAGAAAATTGTGACGTAGTAATTCTTCCGGGAGGTTTTTCTTACGGAGATTATTTAAGAACAGGAGCAATTTCCAGATTCTCACCAATAATGAATGAAGTAATAAAGTTTGCAAATAACGGCGGATATGTTTTCGGAATTTGTAATGGTTTTCAGATTTTACTAGAAGCCGGACTGTTACCCGGAGTTATGATACGAAATGAATCACTTAATTTTGTCTGTAAGGATATTTATCTTAAAATCGAAAATAAGAGTACTGTCTTCACCAGAGGAGTAAATGGCAGAGACTCATTAAAGCTTCCTATAGCCCACGGTGAAGGAAATTATTTCGCAGCTGAAAATACTCTGAAGGAACTCGAGGCTAATAATCAGATAGTCTTCAGATATTGTTCAAATAACGGCACGATCTCCATTAAAGACAATCCAAATGGGTCGGTTATGAATATTGCCGGAATAATAAATAAAAAAGGTAATGTTTTAGGAATGATGCCCCACCCCGAACGGAGCACGGACCCGGTATTGGGAAAGACAGACGGAAGTCTTATTTTCAGGGCGTTAGCTAATAATATTTTTAATTAAGAGGCAGATATTATGTTTGGAAACTTAGGCGCAGGCGAAATAATTCTTATTGTTCTTGTAATTCTTTTACTATTCGGTGCAAAGAAAATCCCGGAACTTGCCCGAAGTATTGGTAAAGGAATGAGCGAGTTTAAAAAAGGGGTTAAAGATGTTGAGAATGAAATTAAATCAGCAGACAACGATACAAATAAGATTGATGATAAGAAAAAATAAGATATTTCAAAATTCGTGAATTAGTGACTAACCCTTCTCTGTACGAATAAAACTGGTCCGGCAAGTTTCACTAATTAAGCATTCTCTTCATTCATTACTCTTCATTTAGGACAGGTCTTTTCATTTTCTTAAATTTGTCAGTCAAAATTTTCAAATGCTTCTTCAAATCAGGGAAATTATTTTATGAGTATTCTAGTTGATAAAAAAACCCGTCTTGTAGTCCAGGGACTAACAGGTAGTGAAGGATCTTTCCACACTCAACAAATGATTGAGTACGGTACTAAAGTAGTTGCAGGTGTTACTCCTGGTAAGGGTGGAACTACACACCTGAAAGTACCTGTATTCAATACTGTGGCAGACGCAGTAAATAAAACCAAGGCAAATACATCTGTTATTTTCGTTCCACCGGCTTTTGCAGCAGATGCTATTCTTGAAGCAGCTAATTCAGGAATTAAGGTTATCATTTGCATAACAGAAGGTATTCCTGCTGCGGATATGACCAAAGTTTATAATGCAATTAAAGAAAAAGGAGTTGTCTTAGTAGGACCAAACTGCCCCGGTGTAATTTCTCCCGGACAGGCTAAAGTTGGAATAATGCCTGGCTTCATTCATAAAAAAGGAACAATTGGTATTGTATCAAGAAGTGGAACTTTAACATATGAAGCTGTTAAACAAATTGTTGATGTTGGACTTGGGCAATCTACTGCAGTTGGAATTGGCGGTGACCCGATTATTGGTTCCAAGTTTACAGACATCATTAAAATGTTTAACGAAGATAAAGACACTGAAGGCATTGTAATGATTGGTGAAATTGGTGGAAGTGCTGAAGAGGAAGCAGCTGACTTCATCAAAAAGAACGTAAAGAAACCAGTTGTAGGATTTATTGCAGGAAGAACTGCACCTCCCGGTAGAAGGATGGGTCATGCAGGAGCTATTATTTCTGGTGGAAAAGGTACAGCAGTGGAAAAAATGGCGGCAATGAAAAAAGCAGGTATTCACGTTGTAGATAATCCTGCTGAGATTGGTGTTACTATGTCAAAAGCACTCAAAAAGAAAAAACCAGCTGCAAAAAAGACTGTCACAACGAAAAAGAAAGTAACTAAAAAATCTTCTGTAAAAAAGAAGAAGAAATAATTAATAATTAAAACTGATTTAAATTTATACAGAGCCCGCTTTGTCGGGCTTGTGTTTTATCTTTAATAAAATAGAATCCAGGAGTAATAAATTGGGAAATAAAACTTTAGCTATTATTAAACCGGATGCCGTTCAAAAAGGTTATGCAGGCGAAATACTTGCGATGATTATACGTGCAGGCTTTAAGATTAAAGCAATGAAAATGACTCGGCTCACTAAATCATCTGCCGAAGGATTTTACGCTATTCATAAAGAGAGACCATTTTTTAAT